>JAJYGE010000510.1 GCA_021785155.1 Planctomycetota bacterium | reverse complement strand
ACACGTCACACGGCCACAAAGTCAGGCCGGCGTGGCCGCAGCCGTGCACCAAGTCCTTTCCGGAAAACTGCCGTAAGCAAGTATCCGTTGGTCGCGAGGTACCAGTATCAGGACAATCCAACCCGGCCTCGGTGGATATAGCGTTATTGGCCCATCGCCTGCATGGCGTGAGACCGCATTTTCTCCGCCACACGGACGTTCGCGGCTGTAGCAGTAGAAATTCTCAGCACAAGTTCGACGGCATGAACACAATAATACAAATGCAATATAGCGCGCTGCGTTGGGATATGGCTTCCAGGCCAGTATAACATCCTGGCCATGGTACCTCGCGACGGCATGAAGTTGTTTAATGGCATGGCCCGCAATCATCACGTTCTGGAAATGAATATTTTTGGCATTTTTGAACCAAACCGCCGGCGCATCAGGGGCAAGGGAGCCAATGGTAATGTTGCGTAATATCACAACCAAGGCAATGGCGGCTGAACCCGTTGATTCAAGGCGATTGATATGTACATCACCGATGGCCCAATCGGATATTTTTGGGACAAAACCCGCATTCGGCAGCTTATACCCGCCGGCCCATGCAATGGCCGGATGCGGCATGACAGGCCCGAATCGCATGGTTAAAGGCCAGTGCATAATCCGTTTTCCCATCCGCTTCGGCACCGAATTTCAGCATATTAAAATCCCGATTCGGAAATGTTGGAGCATGAATTTTCCGCAAAATGGAATTGTAGAGCGGCGCGTTCCACACGGTTGGCCGGACCGGGGTCGGAAGATATGCCGCCGCTATGATTGCCTGCATCTGCCGCCGGTTTTTTCAGGCATGTTCAATCACCGCTTTGATACGTCGGGTGATCCCTGATCCAAGTATCCGGCAATATGATCAATCGCGGCGTCCATGGAATCATCACCGCATAGCAGCAATTCCGTGGCACATTGGCGGATGACGTTTTTGAGATGTTCATCGATGATATATTCAACGGGCGATTTACCGTCGATTCTGGCAAGAAGCAGAGCCGCGAGAATTTTCCCGCCATGGTTCGATGCCGCAGCGACCAGCGTCTTGGGAGCGGTTTCGCGATAGGTTTGCCAGAAATAATCCGCCGCAATCATCGCAGCGCGCCAGCGCTTTCCAAAATAGAACCCCTTGAGCAGCAAATGATTAAGCAGCGTCGCAACATCGAAAGCGGGATTGCCGTAGAATGTGACTTCAAAATCCAAAATAACAAATTGCCCTATTTGGTCTTCTGCCGGTACCCGCCAGAGCATATTTTTAGGTGAATAATCGCCGTGAATCAGGCACATCGGTGAACGCAAAAGAAGTGTTTCAACATCCTGCAATGCCGCAGATACCGATCTGTTTTTTTCGCCGGCAAACCGCAGGTAGGGGTCGATGCGCTGTTGTATAAATCCCCTGGAATGACCAAACCGCTGTGCCCACTTGGCATCGTCCATGGTTGTAGAATGCAGGATCGCCAGAATTCCCGCTGCCGCCTCGGCGGCGCGCCGATCCACCTGTCCAGTCAACAACTGCTTTTTCCAGTTCACCACCCCCACGGGTGCCACGGACATTGCCAGAACGCAATTCTCCTGATCATGCCACAATACGGTGGGAATTGTATCGGCTGGAAGAATTTCCCGCAGCATCAGCAGCGCATCACGCTCCACCCACACCCGATCACGATCCACGGCCCATTTGGCAGCGGTACGAAACTCCGCCAGCGGCTGTTTGACAACAAAGCAGGCCCCGGCCCGCATGCGCTTATCCGGCACGCCGCGTTTAATCTGCGACACCGTGCGCATATCGGTTCCAACCGGATCGCCGGCGTTCATGTCCATTATTTTGAGCACCACATTGGCGATCCCGCCGGATAAGCTCCGCACCAGAACTTCCCCTTCCGGGGAAACACTTCCGCGCTGGCGCAAATAGGCTAATGCGTTTTGTTCAGTTAGTTCAATCATATTGTTTTATCAGCCGGGCAATTGCCGTACCTTCACACGTCCGGGCGTAACGGTGTAAAGCCGTTTGGGCGAGAGTCGTTTGTAGCGTTCAAAAAGGCGGTCCACCGCCGTGCCGTGTTGATCCGGTTGAGCAATCAGCAGCACCATACAGAGATTAAATTTCAGGCCTTGATCATAAACCTGATGTACAAAATCCCGATCTGCCGTCAAAAGGCACCACTGCCGGTGAGCCAATTCGCGTAACAATTCTTCCGGCGAACTCGGTGCGGAGGTTTCCCCCGCAATCTCTGCAAGCTGGTGCACGCGATGCCCCTGCCGTACCATCGCCGCAACCGCATCCGCCGCCAAACCGCCATGAACTAAAAACTGCATTCAATAATCCCGTCCGCGACACCGCGCCTCGAAAAAATAGAGATTCCCCGGTGCCCCAACGCGCCAGGACCAATCTCGTCCGGGGATTATCCACACAATCGGCCAACCAGCCAAGCGCCGGAGAAGATGTTATTTAATCCACGCGAGGGAAATGCGCATTGACCGCCAACGCCATGGCCGCCAATTGCACATGATGCACCCGATGCACCAGCACACCGCGCTGCGCGGCCAGGGCGGTCACCAACGCAGTGGCCATATCCCTTTGATCCCACTCGCCAAGCGATAAATCCGCGATGGCGGTTGATAAAAATCTCTTCCGCGAGGCCCCGAGTACCACTGGAAAGCCCTCTGCTACCAACTGGCCAATATTGGCAATTAAACGCCAATTATCTTCCATCGCTTTGCCAAAACCTATTCCCGGATCAAGCAGAATCCGATCCTGGGCAATACCTTTTGCCATGGCCATTCGGGCGCGTTGCCGCAGATACCCGAATACATCGTCGCACACATTTTTCCGCACCAATGGAGGATGTTGGGGACTTTCCACCCACATGTGCATTAACACCATAAAGCATCCTTGCTCCGCGACAATACGAAACATTTCCGGATCATGCTCACCCGCCGAGGTATCATTAACCATGCTGGCACCGGCGGAAATCGCGGCTTCCGCAACCGCACTGCAACGCGTATCGACACTGATAATCGTCGCGGGATCAATTTCCGAGGGTTCACGAATGCGTTTTCTCAATCCGTTAATCACCGGTACGACCCGATGAATCTGCTGATCCGCCGGCACGGGCAGTACTCCGGGCCGATGAAAAGAGGATGCTTCACCGCCGATATCCAATATCCTTGCTCCCTGCCGCGCCAATTCAATGGCTTGCTCAATGCAGGCCTGATGATCAATCCCCGCGGCGGTGGAAAATCGTCCGCCATCGCTGAAGCTGTCCGGAGTCACGTTGACCACACCCATAATCGTTGGCCGCATTATTTGGACATACCCTGTCATAACCGTCTCCGTTTCCACCAGACTTCGCCATTGTGAAATGCATCTAAAGCGAATTCATTGTAACGCGCGATGCGACCTTTTGTCATCGGATGATATTCGCAGATGTTATTCGCAGATTCGCGCTGTGGCATCCGATAACCATTTAGAATGAATTTAAGGTCAACTCACGACGCCTTTATGCCGAAGAATACATTAGCCCGTTCGGGGAATCTTATCAAACAGGATTCCCTGATAGTTTGTACCGTTCCGGGCTGGTTAAAAATATTGTTGGAATCGTCTTTTATTGATGGAGGTTTTTTTATGGAAACGCAAGAACACTTTACGCAACTGGAACAAAAGCAGCGACTCGGAAAAATTCGCCTGCTGGGCTCTCCGGAGAGCGGCTGCAACAACTGCACCGTTATTGAAGAACATTATGAAGCCTGTGGGCACTGCCCGCCGCATTACCATGATTGCGACGAGGTTTTGGTGTTTCTCGAAGGGGAGGGGACACTTTTTGTTGGCCAGGAACCACGGCCCGTTTTTGCAGGCACGACGTTAACAATCCCGGCCGGTACGCCGCACTGCTTTTACAATACCGGCATCGGTCATGTCCGATTGCTTTCGTTCCTGCCCAAAGCCAATCCGGAAATTGTTTTTGTGGACGGCCTGTTTACCAGCGGCCCACCGGTGATTGCCACTGAAGAAATGTTCGCCGGTATGCTGTGATGGCAAGCCCGCGCGTTTTAATGCTTCTATGGCAGCAACCCCTCACGTTTTTCGACCTGGAAAGCTGCCCCAATTTGACTTTACATCCCGGCAAATACCTGGCGTAGCTATTTTGGGCATAGACCTTTACCATGATGCAAATAAATAATCGTTCGGTAAAGGATATCCAACATGCCTCAATCTGAAACAACAATTGCACAGGCACCCTCCGCGCTGGCAGAATTGTCAGTGCGGGAATTTCTCGCGGCACTTGCCGCACGCACGCCAGCACCGGGCGGCGGATCTATGACCGCATTAGTTGCAGCTTTGGCAGCGGCGCAATTGCAAATGGTCATCGGCTACACCCGTGGTAAGCCCCGATTTGTCGCACTTGAAGCCATTCTTACCGATTACGATACGCGGTTAACGCGAGCCGGTGAAGTACTGCGCGAGCTTATGCAGGAAGATAAGGCGGCGTATGAGGCATTAAATCCGTTTATGAAAATCCCCGTTTTGCAGCGCCATGCCGACGCGGCTTATCCGGCGGTTGTCGCGGCGGCGATTCGAATACCGCAGGCGGTGGCGGCCACCGCGGCCAATATTATCGAGGCCGCGGAATTTCTGCAGGATAAAGTCAATCGAATGCTGATTTCTGATTTGGGCGTGGCCGCCGCAACGGCCATGGCGGCATTGGAATCCGCAGAACTCAACGTTCTGGTAAATCTCCCACTGCTGGAAAATCCTCCAGCCGCCAAGGCTATCGCGTTGTCCCTTATCGACCTGCGCAAAGAATCGCGCCGCCGGTACAGTCTTATATCGGAAAATCTTCTAAAGCAATTATCCACGTCATTTTTCGCCGCTGCGCCAGTTTACAGCGCCTGATCGGGAATAGTGCTCAATTTGGCGGCTTACTAATTATCTCATGGCACCGTCACCGCAGCAGTCGTTCTGTATACTTAATTGGCGTCTTGCCAAGACGCCTGCGGCGCGGTAATAAAATAGCTGGTTATATCTGTGGAGTTGCATGACCCAAACCGCGGCACAACGTATGACGATCATCGGCGATGGAGCCACGGGGACATTGTTCGGTTCCATTGCCGCCCATAATGGCCTGCACGCAACGCTTTGGGGCCGCCGGTCCGAACACATTGCCGAGTTGGCCAACCGGCGCGAAAACGTGACCTACCTGCCGGGCTTTCCAATTCCGCGGCAACTGCAACTGACATCGGATGATTTTACCGCATTTTCCGACTGTCAATTCATTATCTGCGCTGTGCCCACGCAGTTTATCCGTGCCACCCTCCAACGGCTCGCACCGTATATCCCCGCCGGAATTCCAGTGATCAGTCTGGCGAAAGGAATTGAAAATAACACGCTGCTGCGACCTACGGAAATTGTCGAACAGATATTGGGCGTGCGGCCAATGGTCGCTATTGCCGGTCCGGCCATCGCCGGCGAAATTGCCTCCGGCCACCCTGCAACCATCGTCGCGGCAACGCATGATCCGACACTGGCTCAACGCACCCAGAAAATGTTAAGCACCTCCAACCTTCGCATTTATACCAATGATGATGTTATCGGCGTGGAGCTTGCCGGTGCCACGAAAAATATTATCGCGGTGGCGGCGGGCATATTGGATGGAATCCATGCGGGGGTGAATGCCAAAGCATCCCTGTTGACACGCGGACTGGTGGAAATTTCCCGCCTCGGCGCGGCCATGGGAGCCAAACCGCTGACCTTCAGCGGCCTGGCGGGACTCGGTGATCTGGCAACAACCTGCTTTTCCCCCGGCAGCCGCAATCGCAGTTTTGGTCAATGGATCGGGCAGGGCCTTTCATGTCAGGCGGCGATGGAAAAATTGTCCGGCATTGCCGAAGGTGTCGCTACCACTCGAAGCGTGGTCGAGCTGGCCCGCAGATACAACGTTGACATGCCCATCACCCGCTGTCTTCACGCCGTACTGTTTGAAGGCAAAAAGCCTGCGGAAGGCATTGCTGAACTCATGAGCCGCCGGCAACGCGATGAACTGCAGCCAGGAAGTACACCGGCGGCATCCTCTGGTGGCTGCACATGAAAATTGTTTCGCTGTTATCCGCCGGGACGGAAATTCTCTGCGCCTTAGGTGCAGGTGCAAACATCGTGGGCCGATCGCATGAGTGCGATTATCCACCGACGGTAACATCTCTGCCGGTCATTACCCGCCCTACGTTTGATATCACCATGTCCAGCCGAGATATAGACGCGGCG
>JAJYGE010000522.1 GCA_021785155.1 Planctomycetota bacterium | reverse complement strand
GCGTATTGGTGTCAAGAAAAAAATCAACGGCGTCAAAATGATGGAATTTGTGTTTGTCGCATACGCGCCAGTCCACGAAAAAGCCCTGCTTATATTGCGCCGCACAGGATGCTCCGGAATTGTTGCAGCCAAGATTGCTTATGGCCCGCTGGCGAAACCGGCGTTGAATCTCCCATCGTGCCATATCGGCGTAAATCATGATCGTTGGTGACTGAACCACCAATGCAGCGCCCGGACCATAGATTAACATCGCCCGCCCGGTAAATCGGCGCGCCTGCGTTTCCGCGGCCGCAAGTTTCTGGACATCGAAATAATCCCGCATTTCCAGATAAGTCATTCGACCAAACACCGGATCATCCCCCAGATATGGCGCGACCATGGAGGTAATTTCGGCGGGAGCTTTCATCAGATCACGGGTGTTAATAATCAGATCCGGCTTTATTCCCAACTGAAGCTGCGGCAGTAACTGTTCATCCAGAACGCCGGTGTAACAATCCACGACCAGAATAATGGGGGCATCGGCGGCGTTGCGAAATTCCTGTCGCAACCGCCTGAAAATGCGGTCCCAGCCGCTCCACGCACTGGTGTGCGGGCAGCGCACATTTACAAACGGGGTTTTATCGTATGGACTTATTGTGATCATCCGTTACTCCGCCGTCAACGCGGCCTTCCAAATTCATCGCGATCCGAACCATTAACCGGACCGATTACAAATGCCAACAATACCGGAAATCAATGAATTCCTCTATAGCGTTTATGCTATTATCATGTATTATTATCGCCATGGCCGCAACGTCAAAAGATTGTAACGCCGATACGCCGGGGGCCACAGCGCAATCCGTTCGCCCGCGGCATGTGCTGTTGGCTTTATGGTGGTGGGATGAACGATTGCTTCGCGGTATTGCGCAATATGGATCTGCCCGGGGTTGGATTTTGGACACCCGGGTGCGGTTTGCCAACCGCTTGCCTATCCGCCGGAAGTATGATGGGGCTATTGTCTTCAGCGGGCGCGATGCCACCTTGCGGGAAATGGCCAAAGCGATTCATGCTCCGATTGTGAATCTGGATCAGCATCGTGTTATTCCCGGGGCCTGCTGCGTCTATTGCGATGATGCGGCCGTGGGGCACACCGCGGGCGAGCACCTGATGGCCTGCGGTTTGGAACGCATCATGTTTGTGCAAATGCGGGCGCGGCGAAGTACGTCCGAGCAGGCACGGTTTGCCGGGCTGCGCCGTGGATGTAGGGCGGCTGGTATCACCGCCAAAGCCGTCAGCATCAAGAATCTCAAATCCAAGCTGCTTAACAGTCCTATGCCAATGGGATTAATGGCGGGGAATGATGAGGCGGCGGTGGAGGCTATCGGTATATGCATGGAGGCGCGGCGGAGCGTGCCGGATGATGTTGCGGTAGTCGGTGTGGACAATTTTTCCACGGTATGTCTGTACGCTCCGGTGCAGCTATCCAGTATTGATCTGAATCTTGAGCAGTGGGGGAGGCGTGCCGCCGCCGCGCTCGATGCCATCATGGCGGGAAGCAGGCCGCCGGCATCCATTCAACGGATTCCCAACGGTGGCGTGATTGCCCGCGCTTCCACGGATGTGGCGCACCGCCTGGACCCCCGGCTGGCCGGTGCGATGCGCTATCTCCGTGATAATTTCCAGCGGCCCATGAAAATCTCGGAACTCGTGCGGCATGTGGGTCTGTCACGGCAATCGCTGCAAAATTATTTCCAGTGGCAGCTTCACAGCACCATGCACCGGCAATTGTCACTCATCCGGGTGGCGCACGCCAGGCAACTCATGCGGCGCGGTGATGAGAGCCTGGCGCATATCGCGGTTGCCAGTGGATTTCGGGATTATCAGCACTTCCATCGCATTTTTCGCAAAATTGCCGGTACGACGCCATCCCGCTGGCGCGAGCATTCCGCGGATCTGGATGATCGGGGTGATGATACGAAGTCATGAATGCGGTGTATCCGCGCTGGAATTTATCAGCTTTACCGGTTTTCTTCGGCGGGCGGTTCCATGGGTGATGCTTTCAGCGTGCCTCCCGCCGGCGATAACAACTCAATGCGTTTTTCCGCGCTATCTAAAATCGTCCGGCACCGCTGTACCAGCTCCATGCCCTTCTCATACATGACCAGACTCTCTTCCAGTCCCACTTTGCCCGACGCGATTTCCTGCACGATGTGCTCCAAGCGGGCGATGGATTCCTCAAAGTTCGGCTGTTTTTCATCTTTTTTTGTCATCGGCGGTTCCTCTTATGCCAGCACCTGATTGCGCTGATTCTGGGCCGCGTACATTTCTTCCGCGGTGGGGCTTTTACCGGTTTGAATCATTTTTATGAAACAGTCAAATAAATACGTCGCGTCATGCGGGCCGGGGCTGGCCTCCGGGTGATACTGCACCGCGAATACCGGCTCGGATGTCATACGGAATCCTTCCAGCGTCTGATCATTGAGGTTGATGTGCGTGGGTTCACCACCCTGTTTCCGCAGCGATGCCACATCCACGGCAAAACCATGATTCTGCGAGGTTATTTCCACTTTTCCCGTTCCGGTGTTTTGCACCGGTTGATTGCCGCCGCGGTGGCCGAATTTAAGTTTATATGTGTGCGCGCCCAACGCCAGGCCCAGCAACTGATGGCCAAGGCAGATTCCAAAAATCGGTTTTTTCCCGATCAGGGCTTTCAATGTCTTCTGTGTGTACGCGATGGGTTCAGGATCACCCGGTCCGTTACTGACAAATACGCCGTCAGGCTTGTGGGCCAGAATTTCCTCTGCGCCGGTGGCTGCCGGGACCACGGTCACGCGGCAACCCCACTGAACCAGATTGCGGAGAATGTTACGCTTGGCCCCACAATCAATGGCAACGACGTGATGGTCGGCTTTGCCATGATGATCGCTTCTTTGCGCCCAGATACCCTTATCCTGCGCCCAGTGATACATTTTTCCCGGCGTGACCTGCCGCACCAGATCAATGCCGACCAGCCCGCTCCAGGCTCTGGCTTTTTCCACCAGAGCGGCATCATCGGTCACCGTTGCGGGATCGGTGCAGATCACACCCTTTAACGCGCCTTGCGTACGCAGCTTGCGAACCAATGCCCGGGTGTCAATGCCCGCAATTCCAGGTACCTTGTGCCGCAGCAGATATTCATGCAGGGATTCCACCGCCCGGTAGTTACTCATCAGCGTGGAGAGTTCTTTAATGATAAATCCTTCCACTTGCGGGTGGCCGGACTCCTCATCGGAACTGTCGGCAATACCATAATTGCCGATTTGTGGACAGGTCATCGTGACAATTTGCCCGCGGTAGGATGGATCGGTCAGAATTTCCTGATAACCGCCAAGCGAGGTGTTAAAAACAACTTCGCCGCAGTGTGCCACGGCGGCACCGAAGGCGACGCCGTTAAAAACCGTTCCATCTTCCAATGCAAGTTTTGCGATGGGCATATTAGACATAAAAATCTGCTTTTACCTTTCCATCATGAACGCGATTAACAAGCCGTTGGCCGCCGAAGTCAGTAAATATGCTGTGCCAGATAAATATCGGATAAAGCCGATAGCCCCGTGCCTCCAGCATCTTTCGAACCTCACTGAATCGTACTTCACTGGGCATGAGTTCAGTATATCAGAAGAAATGTGAAATTCCCATATCCCACTCCTCACCCAACGGGCGTGACAGGGCACTAGGTGTCCGGGGTGCGAGTTTCCAGAACGAACCCTGCTCTAAGCGCCGGCATTTATGCCGTTGATTTCACTGTTCGCCCGGAAAAATTGCCACCCCTCACCCAACCTCACGGAATTGGGTGTTGTACAGTTGCCGGTAGGTTGCGCAGGCCGCCAGCAGATCGTTGTGCTTGCCCATGCCGACAATCTGACCGGCTTCCAGACAAATAATCACATCCGCCGATACGATGGTGCTGAAATGGTGCGCGATAATAAAACTGGTGCGGTTCCGCATGAATTCCTTCAGGGCCAGGGCGATTTTGAATTCGCTTTCAGTGTCGATCTGGCTCATGGCTTCGTCAAAAATCAGGATCGTCGGATCACGCAATATCGCCCGGGCAATGGCGATCCTCTGCCTTTGCCCGCCGGAAAGACGAATGCCGCCCTGACCCACCATGGTGTCATAGCCTTCCGGAAACGAGCGGATAAATTCATCCGCAAAACTCTTTTTGCTGGCCGCCATCACATCGTCGCGTGACGCATGGCGTCGGCCATACGCGATATTGTTGTAAATGGTGTCGGCAAAAAGAAATGTCTCCTGCGTAACCAGCCCGATCTGCTTGCGCAATGACGCCAGCGACACCCCCGCGGTATCTATTCCATCGATGAGAATTCGGCCGCGCGTCGGCACATACAGCCGCGGCAGCAGGGCCATCAGTGTGGTCTTGCCCGATCCATTGCTTCCCACAATCGCCGCCATCTGTCCAAATGGTATGGAAAAGCTGACATCGGTGAGCACCTGTTGTTCATGGCCCGGATAGCTGAAATGGATATGGTCAAATTCAACGCCATGCGCATGGCGCGGCAGATGGGGTAACTGGTGGGAATAATTCGGTTCAGACGGCGCATCAATAATTTCAAAGATGCGGGTGGCGGCGGCATTGGCCTGCTGGAGTTTGGCGTTGACATCCGCCAGTTTGCGCAGCGGTTCAAAAATTGCCGCAAAACAGGCCATGAGAAAAAAGAACGAGTCTTTATTGATGCTGTCCTGCAGGACAAACTTCGCGGCGATTAAAATCGGAATGCTGCCGAGAATGACAGCCACGGTTTCTATGGTGGGGCGCGACATGGCCGAATAATGGCCCATTTTGCGCTGTTGTTTGTACAGCAGCCGATTGGCTTGCGTAAAACGCCGCCGCTCATATCCTTCGCCGGAATAGGCTTTGACAATCCGCAACCCGGAAAGCGTCTCGCTCATGATCGTCAACATGCCGGACCATTGTTCAAGTCCGCGGCGACTGGCTTTGCGCATGTGTTTGGCAAATTTGCGGATAATTACCGCGATCACCGGCATCACCAGAACCGTGCCCAGGCATAACCGCCAATCAATCCACAGCGCCACCATCGCCACACCAAGGGCCTTGGCGGGTTCCAGAATGGTTTTCCCCAGCAATGTGGCGACCCCGTCAGTTAAAGCGCCGGTATCCTGCGTGAGTCGGCTGGTAAGGTCCGAGGTGCCGTGTTGCGCCATATAGCTGGCCGGTAATTGAACAATTTTATTGTACATCCGGCGCCGCAGGTTAATAACCATCCGCGCTGCAACGGTCATGGATAAATACTGCTGGTAATATCGGAAAATGCTGCCGACAATACATAATATGATAAAAACCACCACCACCCACACCAGGCACATCAGCGGGTCCTGCGGCATGGCCGCCACGATAGCCACAAAATCCCGCATGTACCAGTGCCGGCCCGGTAGCGTCAAATCCACCGGTGCCAATGCCGCGCCATTGTTGGCGCTGATGCTCAGCCGTACCCGGGTCCCGACAGGGCCGGACGCCAGCGTGGCCAGCATGTTCTGCCAGTGGGGGCTTTGCCTGATGACCTGTCCTTGGGAATTGAGCTGCGCGACGTTGACAATGCGATCCCCGATTTTGAGTGACCGCAGGGGACCTGGTGTTTGTGATGTCGTCTGGGTAATGACAATCGCCAGCGCATTTTCCTGCACGGACGAGCTTAAATTCAGGATTTTCAGATGCAGCCGCTGCTGGACGGCGGTTTGATTGGCCCAGCCGTGTACGCCCTCCGTGCTGATGAAAATTTTCATCACCGGCAGCAGAGTGGCAATGCCGGAAGCATAGGAAACACCCACGCCCAGCGCACAGAGAAATCCCACGATCGCCGCAACCCGATACGGCCACACCCCTTTCATTACCCGCCATAGTGCCTGCATAGATCCTCGGTTCCACCGCACAACAATCCACATATTTTACCCATTGCACGGTGCCGTGGATAGCGCACCAGCCCGCACCCCGTTTCGGGGGGGGCCGTGACAGATTCTGCAACGCGGCGGTGCCGCCAGCATTCAGGAGTTAGGAGTTAGAAGTGTTTTTGGGCGCGGAGTGGATGTGGGGGCTTCGTTGTAACGAACAACAAGCAACGAGCAACGTGCCACGTTCACGATTCCTTTTCCGCGATTCCGATTGGGGCGTTCCTACGACAAAAGGCCTGTCCCGATGTTTCGGGAGATTTCGGCTTCCTGCCTTCCCGATCAGAACCGACGCTGTACCACACCACCGCGTCCGCGAACTGTTACGACTTGAATATGCAGTTAAAGAGGCAGGCTGTTATTTCAAAA
>JAJYGE010000447.1 GCA_021785155.1 Planctomycetota bacterium | reverse complement strand
TTCCGATCTCAACTGTAGTTCATTGAAGTGTTGCAGATGGTTATTAAGGGCAAACCATTGTGCCATTGCATTCCGCAGCCGCGGGCATCGGTACAAAAGTATCTGGAAAAGGCCCAAGTCGCCTTGCCCGCAGCGCTTTGCCAACGTGGCGTCCAGGTGGCCACGCGATACAATCTGCATACAAGACGCGAAACACGTTGATTTTACAGCACATTTTCGCCGCACAAACCAGTAATTTTTACTGGAACATCCGTTTCGGCGAAGTTTTTTCGCCGAGAATCGGGCGTAACGTCGACGCAAGCCCGCCAAAGCCACGCGAGCGACTGGACGCGGCCAGATCAGCGCGATCATTCATGCCGATAGACATCCCATTTCAGGTAATTTCTTAAGGCGTCATCAATGCCCGCCGCCACCACGGCCTTGGTTGCGGCAACATGGTGTTCATAGCCTTCGCGGCAGATAAATTGCAGTAACTTCTGGAGGTTGTGAACCTTAAATACGCCGTAGCCACCGAAAGTGTCGAGTTTTTCACCGGTGAACACGCCTTCACCCACATAGGCCCGAATCTTGCCGTTCATGTCGTCGGTGGAAACGCGGCAATAAGTAAACGGTCCGGCGGCGATTTTTCCTACAACCGTGCCGTACGAATTTTCCCGCCCCACCGTGCCGGCGAGAATTTCCTGGTAATCCATCTTCTGGCTTTCAAAGAAATCCTTCGGCAGGTTGGAACAGTGGAAAACCATGCCCTTATCCGGGTCCGTGCCGTAATTATTATTCCAGTCCAGCAGCGCCGCGGGCTTGCCGGAGGCGGCTTGCAGAATGTACATACCTACCACGCCGGTGATGTCCGTTTCACAGGCGCTTGGCATCAAACCGTTGGACATCATGCTCATGAGCGTGCAGGGAACAACACCGTAGAATTCTTCCAGTGCCGTCCAGCATTGAATGGCGGTGGCAACGAGTTCACGTTCCTTGATGAATTTTTCAATAGCCACGCCCAGCTTGGCCATTTTGATAACACTTAACTGGGGAATTCCCCCCGTCGCGGTATAGCCTTGAATACCGGCAAGTTTTTCCTTGACAGCCGCGTCAGAATCCGAAAGCTTTGTCGCCGCGCCCAGCACTTCCGACAGGTCCAGCGTTTCAATGCTGATCCCCGCGGTCTCCAGAAGTTTTTCGCTGTAGCGCACGGTGTTAAACGCGCCGGGGCGTGCGCCGATGGCACCGATTCTTGCACCCTTGAGTGCCCGCACCACACGACAGGTTGCCGCAAAGCGTTGAATATCTTCGGAAAATTCCGTGCTGCCGGGTTCTTCGGTATGCAGGGTGGTAAGCGAATAGGCAATGCCATATTGCCGCAGATTATTGCAGACTGACATTTTCCCACAAAAGCTGTCGCGCCGGTCTTTAATGGTCATGGTTTTCATGTTGTCATTAAACGCATGAACCAAGACCGGCACATTCAATCCGGCCCAGCGGAGCGTGTTGGCAATCGCCCGTTCATCACCGAAGTTCGGGAGCGTCACCAGCACGCCATCAATGTCATGCCGATGCTGCTGAAAAAAATCCGCATACTTCTTCGCTTCCGCCAACGATTCAACCGCTCCGCTATTGGTTTGGTCTGCGGGCGGAATAATCGCTCTGATATGATGCTTAGCCAGCACATCCAGCACTTCCTGCCGGCCGGTTACGCATAAATGGTCTGGGAAAAAACCTCTATTTCCAACAATTACGCCGAGTGTCGTCACAGGATAAATCTCCAAAAACAGTGATTGCAATGCCGCACAAAAGTCATCATCGATTTATGATAATCCATATTTTGGACTATTGCCAAACTTTCAGTTACGTACCATGCGCTGCACCCGGCGGGGGCGGTGGTAGCGTTCGTGCCGGCGGGGCAGTCATTGCTTGCCGGCGGCAATCCGGGCTTGGCGTTTCAGACGTTTGCGTGTATTGAGAATATTGGCCAATTGATCAATGAGAACCGCCAGGAGAATCACGGCCCCGGTGATAAAATAAGTCCAATTGGAACTTAAGCGGAATACTTCCCGTTGACCCGCCGAATGATACACCCATTTGAACAGGATTATGCCGTTCTGAATGACTTCCATCATGGTCGAGCCGATGATGGCACCCAGCACGCTGCCTTCACCCCCGCGTAAGGAAACGCCGCCGATGACCGCGGCGGCGATAGCATTGAGTTCATAGCCATTGCCGACGTTATATGTCATTTGTCCAATGTAAGATGCGTAACAGATGCCGGCCACGCCCGCCAATCCTGCGGAAATTACATAGGTCAGCGTTTCCACCCGATCCACCGGAATACCGGAATATCGTGCCGCTTCCCGGTTGCCACCAATGGCAAATACATACCGGCCAAAAACGGTTCCGTGCAGCAGGTAAGCAGACAGGATAATTACGCCGATAAACATCAATACCGGATAGGCCAGAATGGCATGATAACCGTAATGGAACAGTCCTTCGGTGGAAAGATTAATCAACGGTGACGTGCCCAGGCCCAGCGTGCCGCCATGCGTGACAATCTGCGCGGTTCCGCGCACCAGCAGCATGCCCGCCAGCGTAATCTTAAACGGCTGAAGTTTTAATTTGGATATCAGCAATCCCTGAATCAAGCCGATCAGCAGTGCCACCGCCAAAGCGATGCTGATGCCGATCCATAACGGATGATTCAGGCAATGAGCCGAAGGGGACGAAATTTTGGCTATCAACACACCAGTCAGGCCGATGATGGCTCCCACGGAAAGGTCAATACCACCGGTGATAATGACAAAACTGCTGCCGATGGCAAAAATGCCGAGCATGGCCGCTTGGCGCGACACATTGAGGATGTTGGCGGCTTTTCCGAAGTCATGATTGCTCCAGAATAAAAAGCCGCACATAACGACAACGGCACAAAGAATACCCAATTCACGTCTCATCAGACCCAATCCTTTGATTCATGTTCCCCGCCGCCGGTCATCAGAGCGGCTACGCGTTCCTGCGTTGCCTGAGCGCGCGGCAATATGCCTTCCACTCGCCTCTCCCGCATGACAACAATCCGATCGCTCATGCCCAGGACTTCCTCCATTTCCGAACTGACCATCAAAATGGTAATACCCTGCCCGGCCAATTCCATCATCTCCCGATAAATTTCCGCCTTCGCTCCCACATCCACGCCGCGTGTGGGTTCATCAAGAATCAATATTTTTGGCCGCATGGCCAGCCATTTACCCAGCACCACTTTTTGTTGATTGCCGCCGGACAGGCTACCCACACGCTGTCTCACGCCCGATGCTTTGATCCGCAGGGATTCCAATTGCTTGCTGGCCACAACCAGTTCATGCCCGCGTTGCAGCCACATTCGTGGTTTGTAATGATGAATATCCGGCATGGAAATATTCTGGGCAATGCTCATCGGCAGCACCAGGCCATGATGTTTGCGATCTTCCGGTGCCAGACAAATCCCACGGTTAATCGCCTCGCGCGGGCGGCGCGGCGCGAACGATTGTCCGTCAACGGTAATCGTTCCCCCCAGCGCCGGCGTGACTCCGAAAATCGCCTGCATTAATTCTGTGCGCCCGGACCCCACCAGCCCGGCAAAGCCAACGATTTCACCGGCCCCGGCTTCAAAGCTCACCGCACATGGCGCACCGGGCACAATAAGATTTTTTACGTGCAACATGGTGCGATAATCGGTTTTTGGCTGCGGCGGCGGATACCAGTTGGTGAGTTCTCTTCCCACCATCATGGAGACAATCTTACCTTGCGTGATCTGGCCCCGAGCCAGTTTGCCGATCCGCTTACCGTCGCGCAACACAATTACGCAGTCGGCCAGACGTTCAACTTCGCCCAACCGGTGGGAAATGTAGATAATGGCAATCCCGTCTCGCTTCAGATCGCCAATGATTTTGAAAAGCTGTTCAGATTCTTTCAGCGTTAAAGAACTCGTAGGTTCGTCGAGAATTAATATCCTGGCTCTATGGGAAAGCGCCTTGGCAATTTCCACCATCTGCATTTGCCCGGTTGTCAGGGATTTAACCAACGTCGCCGGAGAACAAGAAAGGCCCACTCGCACCAGCAGCGACTCAGATGCCCGGCGCATGGCCCGCCCTCGCAGCAGCCCCCATTGGCTTTTTTCACTGCCAAGAAAAATATTGGCGGCCACATCCAGATTGGCCGCCATCATCAACTCCTGATGCACCAGCAAAATGCCATGCCGTCGGGAATCGGAAACATTGTGGAATTCTACAAGTTTGCCGTCAATATGCAGCGTGCCTTCATCCGGCGGCAGCGCTCCGCCGAGGATTTTAGTCAACGTGCTTTTACCGGCACCATTTTCGCCCATCAGGGCCAGAACTTCACCGCTGCGCAGTTCCAAGTCCACATTTTCCAGCGCTGTAACGCCAGGAAATCGTTTTGTAACGCCCCTCATTCGCAGGATATAGTCTTCGGCCATGCGATAGTCCTGTGTGCCTGGAAGGAAGCGGGGATTATTTACTGGCCATCATCTTCGCGAGCTTCTTCTCATAGGCAGCCAAATTTTTCGCATCCACAATATGCACGCCGGTGTCCACGCTGTCCGATGTGGGAATCGCCTTCATCCCTTCCTCACAAATATTGCGCAGATACTTGCATGAGAGATACCCCTCCATGAACGGGTTCTGTACAACGGTGGCGTTAATCAGGCCGCTCTTGATATCCTGAAGGGTGTCGGGGTCCTGGTCAAAGGCGATGATTTTGATTTTACCCTTGTCGCCGGCGGCCTTAACGGCAGCGGCGGCCAAAGCACCGTTGTAGGAATACAAGCCGCACATGAGCTTCAAATGTGGAAAAGCGCTGATGACGTTTTCCGCGTTGGCGCGGGCGCGGGCGTAATCCTGGTTGTCTTCTTTCTTGGCCACAATGGTGATGTTGTGGCCTTTGATGACGTGCTCAATGGCCTGCAGTCGCCGCGCTGCGTTACGGGAGGCCAAGTTGCCCACAAAAATTGCCATCTGTCCGCCGTTGGGAAGGAGTCTGAGTACTTCCTTTCCCATCAATAAGCCGGCGTTGTAGTTCATGGTGCCGATATACATCAGCCGATCTGATTTTGGCGCATCGGAATCTACGCAGATCAAATTCAGTGACCGCGCCGCGGAATTCAGGGTACGGATCTGGTCATTGGGAGCGAGGACGCTGATGGCAATGCCGTTGTAGCCCTCGGTTACAAGGTCTTCAATGATCTGATTCTGTTCCGCAACCGTGCCTTTGCTCGGCTCACGGAACGTTACCTGAATTCCGGTTTTCTTTTCAAACGCCCGCGCGCCGGCGTGGGCAAAGTTCCAGTAATTGGCCACGTTATTGCTTATGAAAGCCAGTTTAATTGGTGTGCCCTTGGGATAGATATGCACCGGTTTGGTTGGCACCGCAGTCGCCGCCGGAGAAATTGGCGGCGTGCTGGATCGACTGCTCGAACCGCCTTTGCCGCAGCCCGAAAGTCCGGAAGCGAACCCTAATGCCAACCCCAGCAACATTAGTTTTGAAAACCATCGCATAGCAAAACCTCCTGAATGTTAATCCAAATCCAATGGTCCGGTCAGGCACCGGCAAACCCCATACGCGTGATTCCTTCCCGCTACATTTCTCCGCCCCATTCTAATTCGAAACTCCGCTGGAAGCATAATGCGTATCCGTCTGGGTAAGCCGCATATCATCCGCCAGACAACGCAACGGCTTGACGCCGGCGTCGCTTAATTTTCCGTGGTACGCACGAACCGCTTCTTCCGGCGTTATGCCATCATCCGCGATATGCCGCAGCATGGAGACAAACGCCAATTGGTCCTCGGCTTCGTTGATTTTGCGCCCGAACAACGCGGCACGCGCACCGTATTTTTTTGCGTCGTAAAGCAGCTTAAAGGAATCGTAGGTTGTACCCGAGCTGCCTCCCATGACGCCGACGATGACGGACTCGTCGTAGCGGCATAATTCCTCCATGTAATGTGGACCATGGTAAGCGATCTTCAAAAATAATGGTCGTGATGCCCGCGGCACGCCGGCCAACATGCGGCAGATATGGTCATTGACAAAACCGCCAACCTGATCAGGGGGAATTTGATGCGTTCCGGCGGGAACATTGGGATCGAAGACTTCCAGAAAGTGCCGAAACCCCTTGCCCTCGGCCTCCAGGCGGAAATCGCGGTATGCCTCCAACGTGTACCGATCCGCTTCCGCAATGTTATTAAATGTGACCGAGTACAAGCCCAGATTGGACCCCAGCAGACGATCCGAAGCGGAACACGGGGATTTGCCCGCCTGCAGGTGATCAAGATCGGAA
>JAJYGE010000145.1 GCA_021785155.1 Planctomycetota bacterium | reverse complement strand
TAGCTAACGCGGGGTTCGCCGCGGGAATCCACGTTCGTGGTTCACGCCACCGGCGACGCTTATCCAGCCCATATCCTTTGGCATGTATCTCAATGCCTACGCGCGAAAACTAAACTGCTACCAGTATTTCCAATATTTCGTATCACTTATGCCACCATTTTGGAGGTGGCGCACCATCCGGCTTCATCGCCTTCAATTGTTTGATATACTTGGCGCGGTCAGTGTCCTGGTAGGTTAACCCCTCATCAAAAAACCACAAGCCTGGAGTCAACAGTAATCCATCCGAGTCATTTGCATGACCGCTCGCAGCCTGCACCGAATAAGCGACAACAACGAGACGACCGATTTCGCCATGCAACCCCAGAGACACCGAATCCTTGTCGACGGCGATGGAACGTGGCTGCAAAGCAAGAATGGCTGCTGGAAGTTTTGGATTTCTGGGATCAATGCACTCCCACCCATTTCGCTCCCAATGTGTGAACGAATTCCGATCGGTCATCACCTCTCTGCAAGCGGCCAAAAGAGCGACAGGGTCAGTCCGATACAACAACTGAACTCGCTTGGAATTCACTTGCTCGATGTCTCGCCATCCGGCAATGGTAGGGAGAATAAAATACACCACTACCGGTAATCCCCACGCGAAACAGCTCACCAGGCGCCAGACACCATACCTTCGTAAGGTGTAGTATAAAAGACACGTGGCCGCGTATGTCACAGGGTAAAACCAAATAAAATACGCAAGCGTATAACGATTCAACTCGTCACTTCGGCTTTGAATAGGTGAGTCAAAAATGAAGATTGCGCCAAAGGCCAAAAGCGGCCAGAGAATGACACCAATCCCGAACAAGATTGCCAACGCTCGCCCCTCCCACCGCCAAAAGCGTGGCTTTTCAGTTGGTGGTGATGCAGTGGTCATAATTCGCCCAACGATCCAAAGCAGGGTGTCTATGGACATACACCCATCTTTTCACTGCTACCCCGGCCCCTGATACACAACTCGCCATGCCTCGAACCGCTCGCATTGTTCCCGGTGTGCCGGGATGCCCCACCACGTTACCCAGCGTGGAAATGGCCGTCAAGCGGTCTTTTCCGTCGATCATGATCAAGGCGACACCACCCTTCGCCGGGTCACGCAAACCGGCAGATCGCGGTGCACCGGGGGCGACAGCACCTTGAAAAAATTCGAGAAACTTGTCGGCCGAGGTCTCCGGGCGCTGCCGCCCGGAAGGCGACAAAACGATACAACAACCTGATCTGCAAGCTCCAGCGCCCATATTGCCTTCGGCCACCGGCGGATTAAATCTTCTGTTTAGCATTATCCGGCCCGCTTGCGCTCTACAGCATGGCAGTCGGTATTGACCGACATGACCGACGGTCCCGAGATATCGGGAACCACGGCAGTGTCTGGCGAGCCGTAAATTATTTTTGTTTCAACATTTTTCACGAGGACACACCATGAACGTTAAATTTCTGAAAGATTATCTGGGTCATAAAAAAGATTCCGTCATTGATTTGCCGGAGGATCAGGCCAAAACCGCGGTGGATGCCGCCGTGGCGGAGGCGGTGGCCGCTGATATCAAGGACCTGGATGAAGCCGTGGCGGGTATTCAAAAATCCATGACCGAACAATTGGAGGCGGCAGCGCAGAAAATCACCACCCGCGTGATTGACCAGGTTTCACGCGGATTAAAGGGCGTGCGGCCAACGCTGGTGATAGGTCCGGATAGGGAAGATTTGGATCCCACGGGGGGCTTCAAAAATCTCGGCGATTTCGCCCAGAGCGTCCGCAAACATTTCACGAACAAGGCCAGCGATGAACGCATCAAACGCATGATTGCCAAAGCGGATGGCATGGATGAAAACATCCTCGCTGACGGCGGGGCGCTGGTTCCGACGGAATATGCCAATCAACTGTACCGCGATGTGCTGGCGGAATCGGTACTGTTTGATAAGGCGAGAAAATATCCGATTAACATAGGCAATTCGCTGTTTATCCCGGTGCGGCAGATTTCCACTCTGGGCCAGACCAGCGCCGCGGGAGCATCGCTGGGTACCTGGCTTAACAGTGACGGAATTGTGATCAACGCGCAAAAGCCCGTGTATGGCCGCGTGCAGATGACACTCAATCGCTGGGGAACCCTCCTGCCGGTTACGGATGAACTGTTACAGGACAACAATGTCGCGCTTTCCAATTTCATTTTTGATGAAGGCGGCATTGCCCTGGCGTGGGATTTGAACCAGGCTCTGATCAACGGCAGCGGCAACGCCCAACCGCAGGGAATTCTGGAAAGCGGTGCCCTGGTAACAGCCCCCGCGGATATAAATCAGCCCGGATTCACCATCAGCTACAGCAATCTGGTGAACATGAAAAGCCACCTCTGGACCATCCGCCCCGGCGATACCAGTGGTGTGGTCTGGATTGCCCATCCGGATGCCGAAGCGCAATTTGAACAACTCAAAGATGCCGCGGGCCGGAATCTGTATTTTGCCGCCGGCACAATTCAGCAATCTCCCGAAGCGCGGCTCTTTGGAATTCCGGTGGTTTACAGCTTCCATTGCTCGGCTATCGGCACGCCCGGTGATGTGATTCTGGCGGATTTGAACCAATACCTGGTTTCGACCAAAGTCGGTGGCGGCATTGAAGCGGCCATGTCCATGCACCTTTACTTTGATGCGGCGGAAGTGGCGTATCGCATCATCTACCGTGTGGACGGGAAAACCGCCCGGCAGGCCCCACTGATTATTCCCAACAGCGCCAATAACCGCAGTGGATTTGTGGCACTGGCGGCACGGACAACGGTTGTGTCCTGATTGGTGCGACAGGTGACAGGTTACACGCAATGGCAGTTGTAACCTGTCACCTTCCGTCATGGGGAAAATTGCATGGTCATGCCTTTGCATCATCCGTTCCTATTGGCCGCGCCAAACGCCCATCACATTGGCGGCATTCAAACCTGGCTGCCGCTTTTTGCCACGGCATCTGTGATTGTCGGTCCGTTGATGGGATGGCTGATCGGCCATGAACGGCGAATCAGCCGCACGGAACAGGCCCTGCTGGAGGGTGTGCGGCGTATGGATGCGGCGGATCGTGATTCGGCGGCCTGGCGGCAACGGCTGGAAATAAAGCAGGATGAACAATCCGCCAAACTGGACCAAGTTCTCGGCGAATTACGGGAGATTTCTCATGCTCGAACAAGCAGCCCGGCAATCCACTGACTGGTCGGCGATTATCGGTGCGGGCACGGCGATATTCGGCTTGGTTGTCGCGGCCAGTCAGGCCCGGCGGGCACTGTGGCATAAGCGGGCACGATTACAAACCCGCCGACGCCTGCGACTATGGCGCTATCGAGCGCGCCACGCCCGGATGCGGGCCAGGTTCTGGAAATACATGGCCAATCAATCGTAATTTGCAGGCGTAACAGAGTACGAATGTTTTATCTTGACGTTTCACAAAAGGAGTTTCAAATGAGTTGTCAAAAAAGAATCTGTGTGGTGGCCGCCCTGAGTATGGCCGTGTTTGCGGCCGGCGGATGTGCCGGCATTCAAACCACCCGTTTGGCCACGCCGCCGGACTTTACCGGCATTGAGCATACGGCAAGTCTGGCGAATGTCGCGGCAACACGCGGCGTGCGGGATTCACAAGTTCTGTTGGCGCAAACCACTATAGCCGCTGCGGGCGACGCCCATGTGGCGGCTCTTCGTCCGGCGGTCTTGACGGTGGCACAGGATGCCCGGCAAACCCACGCGGCCACGGGAAAAACGGTCGCCGCGCTCCAGCCGGCGCTTAAACAGCAGGCGATATTTGTGAAATCCGCCCGGGCGGTACAGGCCGGGGAATTGCATAATGCCGCGCGCTATCACGCGATTTCCCATTCGTTAAGTTACAAACTGGGGCGGTTCATCGTTGTTACGGTGTTTCTTCTCCTGGTTGCTGGGGGTCTTATCCTTTTCAGTGAGTCTGGCTGGGCCGGCATTATGGCTGTAAAGTTCCCGGTATTGGCGGGGGCGGTGTTTAAGCCGCTGGAATATTTCGGCACACTGCTGGGAAAACTCTGGGGATATGTTGAAACCGGCGCGGCGGCACTGTGGCGGGCCATGGCGCGCATTTTCATGCCGGGTTCACAGACGCTTTCATAACTATCGGCGCAACCGTTCACGGACAGGTCGCCAATAACGTGTGCCGCATTGGAGGTGTCGAAACTCCATGCGGTGACCACCGTGGCAGACTTGTCCCGGCGGACCGGCCATGCACCAGAAAAAAGGCCACGGCTTAAAAAGCCGCCTGTGAACGTTTGCCCATCAACACATTGCGCCCGACGCGGAGACTCTCGATGAACATTCTTGTTAAATGGCCCACGCGGGGCCGGGTGAATATGTTTTTTCAAACGCTGGCACAATGGCAAGCTCTGGAATCACATCGCCACCGGGTGGTTTATCTGATTGCCATTGATGCCGATGACCCGGTCATGAATAGCCGCGCCATGTTGCGTCGGCTGGCGCAGCATCCTGATGTGCACTACCGCATCGGGCCGGGCGGGCGCAGTAAAATTGACGCCTGCAACAGTGATCTGGAAGATGCGCCGCACGTTATCGGCATGGAACCGGATGTATTGATTCTGGCCAGCGATGATATGATCCCCCAGGTTGCGCATTGGGATGATATTATCGCCATGACCATGCGGCAGGCGTTTCCCGCCATGGACGGGGCGCTGCATTTTGATGATGGATTTATCGGTTCCAATCGACTCATCACGTTGAGCATCATGGGATGGAATCTTTATCGGCGCTTCGGTTATGCATATCATCCCGCCTATCGTTCCATGTTTTGTGACAATGAATTTACCGATGTGGTGCGGCACATCGGTAAATACCATTATGAATCGCGTGTGCTGTTCCGCCATTGCCATATCGGCCGACAGCCGGATGCGTTGTTTGTCCGCAATCAGCAATGGTGGGATGCGGATAAGGCAATGTATGAACTGCGGAGGACGGCCGGGCTGGGCCTGGTTGAACCACAATTAAGTATTTTAATTCCATCGCTGCATCGCCGCCATAACATGCTGTCGGAATTGCTGAAGGAATTGCACAGGCAGATCTTCACGTTGGAAAATCCCTGGCAGGTGGAAATTCATGTTGCGCTTGATGGCGGTGAAAAAACGGTGGGAGAAAAACGCGATTGCCTGCTGCGCCAGGCGCGCGGTAACTATATCGCGTTCATTGATGATGACGATATGGTGGCCGACAGTTACATCACCGATATTCTTCACGCGATCCGAATCGCGCCAGATGCGCATTGCGTCGTATTTGCCGGGCGGCTGGAAGTCGATGGCGTATATGCCGGGCCATTTGATTATTCCATCGCCCATAAAAAGTACCATCAGATCGGCAATCAATATTTTCGCACGCCCAACCATCTCTGCCCGGTGAAACGGGAATTGGCCCTGCACGTGGGCTTCAAAGCCATCAATTGTGGTGAAGATACTGATTATGCCGTCCGCCTGTATCCATGGCTGCAAACAGAAACCTCCATAACTGATCCGATGAATCCGGATACCCGCAAATGCCTTTATTTCTATCGCTTCAGCCCCAATGGAACCGCTACGCAGGGAAGGTAGCAGGAGCCTGTCCAGTTAACGGCAGTATCGGGCGTTGCTCAACGATCAATGACCGCATTTTGTACCCGTTGGCGGGCAGACGGCCAATAGCGTGTGGTGGGTCCCGGCGCGGCACCACAAAAAAGCCCACGGGATAAAGCGCGGCCTCCGAAGGCTTACCGGCTTTTGAACCACCTGATCCCACTTGATGCGGGCCAAAATTGTTCCGATACACCCGGGCAGCAAGTCGCCGAAGAAGGCTGTCGGTAAACTTGTGGATAGCCGGTGGAAAAACTATCTGTAACTGTCGTAAACATGGCATAAATAGCGTTTTTTTAACGATTTCTATACATCAATTTATTGCGTTACTAACATTTAGATCATGTCTGACAGGCGTTACGGACAATGCTCAATCATCTTTTCCACCACATACCAGGATTGTTGATAAAATTATAAATATACGTTTTTACAATACTTACATACTACTCAACAATTCATTTCCACTAACTGACAGGCCTTATAACTATGATGATGTTATTTTAATTTCATTATTCATTAAACCAGAACGCCACTACATATAGATATAAACCTATAAATTGTGGATAACTTGTTGATTCAGCCCTTCGTATATTCCCGATGTACCATTGTTTTTACTTTGAAAATCAAGCCTTTTGTCGCCGTTTGCAGTTGCCGCAATCCAGGTGTTGCGGCACGCAATAACATATCGAGTTCCATTTTTGCGGTA
>JAJYGE010000598.1 GCA_021785155.1 Planctomycetota bacterium | reverse complement strand
TGGATACACCGTGGAGAACCGCAGGTTTTCCATTGGCGTAAAGCAGTTGCTTACCATGCGTATGCAGGCTCATGGAAACCGCATCAGCCGGCGCGGCCAATACGCGCGATGGCCCGCCGCGGACAATTGGCATTCCACTGCCGGTGCCTTGGGCAAAAGCGACAGGATCGGAGTTCCAGCATGCCGCTTCACAAATATCTATTTCCTGGTACGCCGGCGCATGTTTGAATCCTTCGGTGGTTCGAATCATGGGGTTGTATTTCTCAAGCCAGAAGGACGTGTGCCACCCGCTTCCCACCGGTATGCGCAATCCGGCTTCGTAATAACCGTATTTGAATCGTCGTCGGCTGATCAACCCGCCGCCGCTGTATTGTTTGTGATCAATTCTCTGATGCTTAACCGCAATTTTCAGTATTCCGTGTTGTACTGAAACATTCTGTGGCAACTGCACACTTAAATATTTACTGTCAGTTCGATAGTACCACTTTTTTGTGTTGATGCGGCCATTGTTGAAATTGTCCGACCAGGCCAAAACATAGCCTTTTGGCGGATTCGGGATATGCTTTGATTTAGTTATTCCAAACACCGCCGGAGCAAACCATGCCGCAGCCAAAACAGCCATTACCGCAAAACGTGGAGCACCCTTCAAAAACTCATATCGCATTTTTCTGGGATTCCTTTACCTTTGACGGTTACATTCGACCTTGTTGTTTCCAACCAGGCCGTCACGGAAAAATGTCCGCCATGTTCGCTTGGGCTGATATCCATAACCCTGACAGCCACGCTTGCCCGCGTCCGCGAAACATGAAAGCCAGCGAGCATGTCGCGGCATCCGACGGCAGCGTAACGATGGCGTTAACCCAAGCACCGCCGGCGTTTGCGTTGCCGATCCAGATCACACCGATCCGTTTATGGCGGGCATTATATACCTTCATTGCAAGATAGGCTTAAGCCTTCCCAACCAATCTATTCCGGGACGGCCCCCAGATGCTCCGCAATTAAATTGAGTATATTCACGGCACAACTCGATGCAACAATGGACAGCGCAAAAATTTTTATCGTTAGCGCAGGTCAACGACACGGCCAATATCAGAAGGTAGAATCACGTGTATGAATGATAAAGAAAGTGAATTTGAAGTACCGCGATGGCCAGCAGCTCCTGCTTCCTTGGCGATTCGCGCGTTGAATGGCCCGGTTCCGGAAAAATCGATCTCCCCGCGTAAAACCGAGCCGCTGGCACAAAAACAGGGCCAGCAGGTGTCCTCAGGCAGGCGGTATCCTGTTTCGTCCGTTTATCACTGCGGGGAGAAACTGATTCAGGCCAGACCAGATTAGGCTTTGGCATTTCCACATGGCTCCGCCATACCCAAACGCTGCTGGCGGACGCGTGACAATCAGGTGAACTGAAGTGATTTTTTTGCGGTGATTTTATGTTATTCCCTTTGAACTTGTCTCCGCGGTTGATGAAATATGTTCTTTCATTGCTGCTGCCCCTGCTTGGCAGCATGACTGCAACCGCGGCGGCGGCTACGCGGGCATTTGCGCTTACAAGTGGTGATCGCGTCTGCTTTTATGGCGACAGTATCACCGAGCAACGTTTTTATCCTGCGGATGTACAGACGTATGTCTTAACGCGATTCCCCCAATTGCACGTTCGGTTTGTGGATGCCGGGGTGGGTGGAGATCGGGTTATCGGCGGTTGGGCGGGGCCGATTAATGTCCGCCTCAAACGCGATGTGTACCCGTTCAAACCCAACGTAGTCACCATTATGCTGGCTATGAATGACGCTGGTGGCAAGCCGTTCAATAAAAAACGTTACGACATTTTTACCAAGGGCTATGCACATATTATCCGAGCACTGAAACGGCACCTGCCGGGGGTGCGCATTGTGCTGCTGGGTACATCGCCTTATGACGACGTTACTCACAAAGCCGGCCTTCCCGGCGGCTATAACGCCGTGCTGGTGCGTTACAATAAGTATGTGCAGAACCTGGCGGCGGAAAATCATCTTTTATATGTCAATTTCAACACTCCCATGGTCAAAGTACTTGCCGCAGCCAATAAGATAAATACTGCGCTGGCCAGGCAAATGATTCCGGGGCGCGTGCATCCCGGTGCAGCGGCGCAGATGATCATGGCGCAGGCCCTGCTGAAGGCTTGGGGTGCCCCGGCAACCGTTACCAATGTCGCTATTAACGCGGCTTCGGGCACCGTGACACACGCAATTAATACCAAAATCAACGGCTTGAAAATCACGAACGGCACATTGGCCTGGACGCAAAAGGATGGATCGCTTCCCATGCCCATCATCGGCCTTCATGAAAACTGGCCACAGTTTCCATCCTGGGGTTTGTTCCTGCCGCCGCAGCCCAAGCCCGCGTACCGCAACCCGGTGACCGCATTAATAGACAAACTATCCGGGTTCACCCATCAGCTTGACCGTGAAATGTTGACCGTAAAGGGCCTGTCCGCAGCGCACTATCATCTGCTTATTGATGGCAAACTTATTGGTCAATTTACTCCCAGGCAGCTTGCCGAAGGAATCAATCTGTCCCGTTATTTTACGCCCATGCTGTGGCAGGCTTACCATGTGAACAACCTTGTATGGGAAGAAATTCAGGCCCATTTTGTCGCCTGGCACAGCGTGCAAATCCCGATGCAGAATCATTTTTGGAATCCGCCGGTCCTGCCGGCAACCACGGGAAATGACCCGGCGGTCGCCGAGGCTGTGGCCAAGGTACTCAGTGACATGAACCGGCTTGGTGACGCAATTGTGGCCAAAGAATATATAGCCAATCAACCCAAGCCGCATCATTACCAGCTAATTCCCGTCGGCGATTGAAAAGGAAATAAAAATGAATTTTCGAGTTTGCTCCCCGGAGGCATGGGGCGTTTTAGTGGGCCTTTGTATTTCGGCAGTCGCATCGCACCATGCAGGTGCGGCACTGACACTCCCGTCCGTTGCGCGCAATATCACCGTCCGGATTCCCATGCCGGATCAGATTCCGCCGGTGGTATCCAATCGCTTTGCTCATTCATCTGCGGACGCACCGTTCAGATTGCGCTGTGACTGGGTGCGCAGTCCGCTGGGCATTGTGCAACGTCATCCGCGACTGACCTGGGTGCCCCCGCAGCGAGACAAATTGCGCGATCAAGCCAAATATCAAATCCAGGTGGCCACAAGCCCATCCGATATTCGCCATGGTCATGGACTACTCTGGGATTCCGGGAAAGCGGTAAATAATCCGCATTTTCTCCCCCAATATGCCGGCCCCGCGTTCCAGCCATTCACGCATTATTACTGGCGTGTACGAATTTGGAGCCGCTCCGGCTGGAAATCACAATGGAGTCCGATTGCCAGTTGGATGACCGGACCGCTGAAAGCCGCGGATTGGCGCGGCAACTGGATCAGTTACCATCCGAATATCAGCAATCCATTTTATCGCATGCCACACAACGCCTATTACGGACTGCCGCTGCCGAAGAAACTTTTTTATAAAAGTTGGATGCAAAAACAACCATGCCCGATTTTCCGCAAAGTATTTCGCGCACCGGACAATCTGCGCCATGCCTATATGTATATTGCCGGATTAGGATATTGGAAAGTGCTGGTCAATGGCCATAAGGTCGGCCCCGGCGTCCTGTATTCCACACTCTATGATTATTCCAAGACGGTGCCATTTCAAACTTTTAACATCACCAATCTGTTGCACAAAGGCCGACGTAACGTCATTACGATTGCCTTGGGTAATGGCTGGTACAACATCATGGAGCGGGATGTATGGAACTGGCAAAAAGCCGTTTGGAGAGCCTGGCCGCGAACCAAGATGAATTTATTGATGCGAACGTCCGGCGGCAAAGCCACATGGATTGTCACCAATCCCACCTGGCAGGCGGCCCCCGGACCGCGCCTGGCCGACGGACTTTACAATGGTGAGGTGTATGACGCCGCGCTCACAATACCTGGTTGGAATAATCCGAAACTCGCAATGTCCAAGGCCGCCCACGCCCAAGTTGTGAAATCGCCAACCGGTCGCCTTACCTCGCAACTCATGCCGCCGTGCGAAGTGGTGCAACGCCTGGCACCGACATCGATCACAGAAGTTAAACCGCATGTATTTGTGGTGAAGTTTCCTCAAAATATGTCGGGCTGGGTGACGCTGGCAGCCAGGGGTAAAGCCGGTGTGCCGGTGGTGCTGCGCTATGGCGAGCGACTGTTTGCCGATGGCTCGGTAAACCGTCAACCGATTTCCCGTTTTGCATACAGCGGCACATTCCAAATGGACACCATTGTTCCCGCCAACGATAAGCCTTTCACATACCATCCGAATTTTGCCTACAACGGTTTTCAGTATGTGCAGATCAACGGGCTTTCATCCAGAAAAGACATTCTGAAAATTCAGGCGGAATTTATTCACACCGCGTTTCATCGGTCCGGCGCGTTCTGGTGTGCCAACCCGCTGGTGAATGCAATTGTCGACGCCACCAGCCGTGCGTATTGCTCCAACTTCATGGGGTATCCCACAGATTGTCCTACCCGCGAGAAAAACGGCTGGACGGGTGATGCGTGGTTGGGATCAGTGCAGGGCATGATGACGTACAACAATCAGTTGGGCTATGCCAAATGGCTCAACGACATTCACGACACCCAATTCTCCAACGGTGCGCTGCGGGTGGTGATGGCCAATCCTTCCGGCTGGGACTGGGACGACGGAAAATATCCCGATCCGGATTGGGAAAGTGCTTATGAATTCATCTGCTGGAATCAATATCTTTATGATGGCGATGGACGGGTATTGCGCGAGCATTACCATGGCCTGAAGCAATATTTTGACTTTGTGATGACATACACATCACATGATATTTTGCCCGATCACGCCGGTATCGGTGATTGGGTCAGTCCGGCCAGACACAGGCCACCGGTTTCCTTTACCTCCACCTGCATTTTGTACCATGATGCGGTACTTTTATCGCGCATTGCCGCCATCCTGCACCGATCCAAGGATGCCGCTGCATTCACCAAGGATGTCGCTGCTATCCGCAAGGCGTTTAACCAACGATTTTACAAAGGCCATGGGGTATATAACAACGGCGGACAAACCGCGGAGGACATGCCGCTGTATTACGGAATAGCGACCGCAAAAATGCGCCCGCTGGTGCTTCAGCGCCTGGTGCAGGATGTCCACGCGCATCAGGATCATCTGGATGTCGGGGTATTGGGTGACAAGTGCCTGTTTCGAGTTTTAAGCAGCTATGGGCAGACCGCTCTGGCATATCGTATTGCCACCCAGACAACCTATCCGAGTTATGGCCAATGGATACTGCATGGTGCCACAACGTTGTGGGAGGACTGGGGTTCGCAGCCGGCTTCCATGAATCACATTATGTTCGGCGACCTTCTGGGTTGGATGTACAACGACCTGGCGGGAATAAGGCCGGATTGGCAATCGCCCGGATTCCGGACCATTCTCATTAAGCCGCATCCCGTTAAGGCATTGCCTTGGGTACGGGCCGAGCATGACAGTCAATTTGGACTTATCAAAAGCGCGTGGCGCTGGCATGGCCAGAACCTGACTTTGAATATTACAATTCCCCCCGCGAGTTCGGCGTTCATCACGCTGACCGGCGCGAGCCACCAAATTGTGCAATGTAATGGCAATCCTCTTGCATCAGGCGTTGCGGGCGTGCTGAGCATAAAACGCGCAACGCGTGGCAACGGAGCACTGGTCGTGCACGCAGGCCCCGGACACTACCGCCTGGTTTATACCCCGCATGGCGTAAACTAACGACCTGTGCAACCAGAGCGCCATATATTGCGCTCTGCGTCGAACCGAACAATGTGCGGCTCGATTAATCGGGACGGCGCTATGGAATTGCGTGTAAATCCCGGCCCCGACGAGGCCGTAACCAAAATAGTCAGTAACCGTTCACGGGCAGGCGGCCAATAACTTGTGGTGCAGGTTTTCCTACCTGCATTCATTTAGTGCGGCAGACAAGAAAGCCTGCACCACAAAAAAGGCGGTGGGATAAAGTTCCGCCCGTGAACGAGCACGGCTCGTCATGAGTCTGAACTGGCCGAAAGGCCGTGAACGGTTAGGGCCAGTGCATGATCAACTTCGGGGTTTTCCACCGCCGCGCCCGCCAAACGGCCGCGGGTTTCCATCCCGGCTCGTCGGGACTGTGTGAATGCTGCGGAGTTATACTTGCACTGGCCCGGGCGGTTCAAGGCGCGGTCGCCCTTCGGTCCGCCGACTTGACGACAACCATGGCGCGGTATAATACGTTTGCTTAATTAACTTAATGGGTGGTGGCTGGAGCGTACAGAATTGAAACGACGACACCTGGGGCAAGAGC
>JAJYGE010000426.1 GCA_021785155.1 Planctomycetota bacterium | reverse complement strand
TAAGGCGGCCGCATTAGCCGCTGCGGCCCCGGCGGTCAAAGCGCCGGCCACGCCCACCACCGTTACCATCTATTCTTCCGCTGATCCGCAAACATTCGATCCCCAGCAATGGGTTTACAATATGCGCATGGATAACAACTATAACGCCAATCCAACAAATATCCCCGGCTTTGGAGTGGTTAAGGAATTTCGTACGCTGGACCTGAAGGCCGGTGACAATCGGCTCGATTTCACTGACGTGCCCGCCTACATTGACCCCACTACGGTAAGCTTCAAGGACCTCACCGTTCCGGCCACGGAAGTTTTGAATCAACGCTTCAAATTTGATCTGCTGAATTCCCAGTCCTTACTGAATCATTACATCAATCGCACCATCCGTATCACCGCGCCGGAAACCAACCGCAGTATCAAGCAGATGAAGGGAACTCTGCTATCTGATACGAACAGCGGGCTGATTATTCAAAATCAATCGGGTATTCATATTGTCAAGTCTTATCAGCGGATTCGACTGGGCAAATTTCCGCGCAATTTGCTGATCAAACCCACACTGGAATGGAATATCTATTCGCCCCAGGCCGGCAAGCAGAAGGTTCTGATTAGTTATGAAACCAAAGGCCTGACCTGGATTGCGGATTACAATCTGGTGTTGGGGAAAACTGACTCCCATGCCAGGCTTTCCGCATGGGTAACCCTGATGAATCTGTCCGGTAAAACCTATCGCCATGCCCGGCTCAAGCTGGTGGCGGGCAATCCGCATACAGTTCAACCGCCGCAAATATATCCATTCGCCATGTTGCGGGCACAGGCGGCCATGCCCGCCAACGGGTTTAAGGAAAAGGCGTTTTTTGAATATCATCTTTACACGCTGCCGCGCTTGACCACCATCAACCAGAACGCCACGCAGCAGATTGCGTTATTTCCCACCCGTCCGCACATCGCGGTGCGGAAAGTGCTGGTTTACAGCGGTCAAAATGTTCTTCCATACTTTTATTATGCGGATAATCCGAATCTCATGCGCAACGCGGGTGTTGAATCCACCGGTGAAGTGGGGGTTTACATTCAGTTCAAAAACACCCGGGCCAATACGCTGGGCATTCCGCTGCCCAAGGGCAAGATTCGCGTTTTCAAGGAAGATCCCGCGGATGGCACGCTGGAGTTTCTGGGTGAAGATTTGATTCATAACACGCCGCGCGATGAAGCGGTTTCCATGCAGGTGGGCAACGCGTTTGATATTGTAGGCAAGCGGGTGCAGACCAATTTCCACGAAAATTCCGCCGCTAAATGGCTTAAGGAAAGTTTTTCCATCACTCTGGACAATCATAAGAAGGTCGGCGCAACGGTGGTAGTGCCGCAATATCTTTATCGCTGGTCCAACTGGAAGATTACCGCGCACAGTGATACATTCAAAAAAATTAACAGCCGGGAGATAAAGTTTATTGTGGATGTCCCGGCCAATGGTACAAAGATTATTACCTATACCGTGAAATATTCATGGTAGAGTGTATTTGTGTTGGCCCTGATAATTCATTTGTGTTGGCCAATCGGATCATTGTTTAATTGCCATACGATATATGGTAATTAAATCTCAATAATGCGGGGGCTGGCCGTCCCATCCGACACGTCCATATATTTCGGGCGTGAATCGGTTTTCATGCCATCGCGGGGTGACTTGGGTTATAATTCGGAAGTAAAGAGTCATGCGGAAGGCGTATGGTTAAGGCTGTTTTATTTGATCTTGCGGATACATTGTTGCAATTTGATCATCTTGATCCTCGCGCACTATTTAAAATGGGGGCCAGGAACACGTATCGGCATCTGCACACCATGAAGCTGCCGCTGCCGGAGTTTGAGGTTTATACCCGCGTTCATTTCCGGGCCTTTCGACGACAGTATATCTGGTCCAACATTCGGCGGCGGGATTTCAACGTCAACGATGTCATTTGCCGCGTGCTGACCAAGCTGGCCATTCCGGTTGTTGATTCCGATATTCCGGAACTGGTCTGGCGGTGGTACCGGCCAGTGGTGCGCAAAGCGACCGTTGAAACCGGGACACGCGCCATGCTGCGTGAAATCAGGCAGATGGGGCTTAAACTGGCTATTGTGTCAAATACCTGCGCACCGGATTATTGTCTTGATCGGCATCTGGAGAATGAGAAACTTCTGGAGTTTTTTCCCACGCGGGTATACTCGTCCAATACGCTTTATCGCAAGCCGCATCCGGAAATTTTTCGTGTGGCACTCGATAAATTGGAAGTTTCCGCAGAGGAGGCGATATTTGTGGGTGATCTTCTGGGAGCGGATATAAACGGTGCCCGGCGGGCCGGGATGATCACGGTGTGGAAACCCGCGGCGCGCACCAAATCGGCGCGCAAGCGTCGCGTACGACCGGATCATGAAATTGAAAAACTCACCGATCTGATGGATGTCCTTTGCCACACGGCGCAACCCAGATAGTCCCCGCCAGCGCTACTGGACTCCTGCATACAAGGTGTGGTCTATCCACCGGAGAGGCGGTTTAATCCGTCCATGGCTTGATTTTCCAGGGCGGTGAATGTGTATTTGGCGGGCCAGTGGGCATGCATGATAGCCGCCAGTTCAGCCTGTCCGCCCATGGTGAATATCTCGGTTTGAATACGGTGTATTTGTGTCAGGCGTTCAAACCGCTGCCGGCTGGCAAGCGTCAGAGCGCTGATCGCGGCGTCAAGCATATCCTGGCGCGTGCTGGCCAGGGTCAGATGCTCAAACGATGCGGAGCGGGCTTCCATCGCGGTGCGATCTCCAGCCAGAAAAGGCGCAAAATGCACTTCTCCAACGGTTGCCGTCCGCGGGCCTTTTTGAGCCAGATGCGCACCGGTTCGTTTAACGAGTTTATGGAACTTCCCGGCGGAGTAATCCGCAAACAGATTGTCTTTCAGCCAGTGCATGGTAGATCCCCCGGCGGCGATGGTGCTGACCGCCAACCATCGCTTGGGCAATCGATGGCCTGTTCCCAGTGGTCGCGTGAGAATATCCACTGCCGGTGCGGGCGTATCCAAACATAATGCCAGCACGTCACTGGAACCCGCACTGTGCACCAGTCGTCCCGGTCGGCAATCGGTGGCCAGCATGGCGGCGCTGGTATCCACCAGCGACGTGAATACCGGGCATCCTTCGGACAGACCGAGTTGATTCGCCGCGACGCGGGTAATTTTTCCGGCGATCTGGTCGGCAAACAGTATCTTCGGCAACTGTGGTTCCTTCAGGCCGACAAGTTCACATAATTCAGGAATCCAGCCGGATAGCTTGATGGCGTCATATAGCCCTAGAAATGCCGCCTGCGACGGGTCAATGACCCATTGGTCGGTCAGGTGATGCACCAGCAGCGTAGTGGGCTGACCGATGCGGCCAATTTTCTTGAATAATCCGGCGTTATTCTGTTTGAACCAAAGCAGTGTGGTACTTCCAATGCCGCCCGGAAACGGTCGATTGCCGGTAAGTTGTAAATGGCGGTCTTCGCCAATTATTCGCTCAATTTCCGCCGCCTGCTTAACACTGCGACGATCCTGATGCGTGACGCATCCAAACAAGAGTGCTCCTCGTTTGTCCACGGCCACCACACCCGGGCAGAAGCTGTCCAAGGCTATGGCGTCGATATGCCGGTGCGATCGTGTCATGCGGACGATGGCTTTGTGAAGACTCTTAATCAGACCATCTGCCGGAATTTCCACCTCCGCTCCGCTGAGTGCTGTGGCCACCGGTACATGCTCAATATGTTTGACGCGGCCATTTTTGCAGAACGCCGCCTTGATTGAGGAAGACCCAACATCAATAGCCAAAATTTTCATGATCATCTCCAACATACCGACGGTGTCAGGCAGAAACTTGCCGCTGCGTCAAGGACATAATAATTTGTGCCGTGAGTTCTGAACACGCCTGCTCGGGCTGTACATGATACCAGCTTACGGCGTCAAAACGCTTCAGCCAGGTGCGTTGCAACTTCGCCAGATGCCGCGTCTGGATCTTTATTTGCTCGATGGCCTCATCCAGCGGCAACGAACCATCAAGGTGCGAAATAATCTGTTTGTATCCGACCGCCTCTCGGGCCTGCATCGATAAGCCGCCCGGGCGGCGCAACAATGCCCGCACCTCATCCAATAACCCGTTTTGAACCATTATTCTGACACGGTGATTGATGCGATGATTCAAATCCGTTTTATCGCGCGCCACACCGATAATGCGATAATCCAACCGGGGGCGGCCAGCCTGCCACTGCGTTTGCAGCGTGCTGATGCCTTTTCCGGTGATTTGGAAAACTTCCAGTGCGCGGATGATGCGCCGCAAATCATTGGGATGAATCCGCTGGGCCGCCTGAGGGTCCACATGCGCTAATTCTTTATGCAGTGTGGCTGATCCCATCGCTTCCGCCCTTGTCGCCAATGCCTGACGAATTTCCGGATTTGCCGGCGGTCCTTCAAACAACCCCTCCAGAACCGCCCGCAGATACAGTACCGTTCCGGCCACGAGAATCAGCGGGCGATTCTGAACGCGATGTTGCTCAATAATTGGTTCCGCCATGTCGGCGAATCGTGCTGCCGAGAAACTCTCCCACGGATCAGCGACATCAATCATGGTGTGGGGAATCATCGCCCTTGTAATCGCGGAAGGCTTGGCCGTTCCGATGTCCATGCCGCGATACACCTGCATGGAATCGACAGCCATAATGCTGGCGGGCCTGCCGCTGGCGTCTTTTAAGTTCATTGCCAACGCCTCCGCAAGTTCGGATTTTCCGACGGCGGTGCAACCCACTATGACCAACAGCTTGTCCATACCCAATCTATCATAGCCTCCGGCGTTTATATTTCTAATGCAAGGAACGGCGGGGGGGCCACATCAGTGAAATGTCCCGCCGGCGCGATGGAGGCATTGAGCAGACAATGCCTTTTCAGACCACCTTGGGGCCGGCGTATTTTTCGGTCGCATTAGGCCTTTGGACGCATCAATGCAGGCCAAAAGATACGGTCGCCACCGAGATCGCAACCCGGAGATTAATCCGGAAATGTTCTTATTTATCGGTGGGCTATCCCGGCTGGGGAATTGAGTTTACCGATGGCCCTGAGGATTCCGGTGTGCCGGCTAAATCCGCCGTGCGGCGTTGCTGTTCCAAAGCCAGAATGTCACCGACGGTCGGTTTGGTCAATGCCAGTCCGGTCATAATGCGTTTGACATCCTCGGCATCAAGAGTTTCATATTTTAACAGCGCATCTTTGAGATTGGCGAGTTCCGTCTTCTTGTCCGCCAGTACCGCGCGGGCTTCCACGTATGCGTTGCTGATCAATCGATGAACTTCACTGTCAATAAGTTCAGCGGTCTTATCGCTATATTCCCGAGACGTTTCATACCAGGGAACATTCTCATCGTGGCCAAAACGTATTGGCCCCAGCGCATCGCTCATGCCGTAGTTGCACACCATCTCACGGGCGATATTGCTGGCCATTTTGATGTCCATGCTGGCACCGCTGGAAATTTCCCCGATATACAATTCTTCAGCAATGCGCCCTCCGAACAGAATGCGCAATTCCGCCAGCAGATACTTGCGGCTGTAATAGAATCGGTCTTTCTCGGGAAGCGAGAACGTGGCGCCGCCATACGAGCCGCGCGGAATAATAGTTACCTTGTGGATCGGGTCGGCACCGGGCGAGCAGTACTGCACAACAGCGTGGCCGGCTTCGTGCCAGGCCGTAAGCTGACGTTCCTCTTCATCCACCACCCGGCTCTTACGGGCTTTTCCAAAGCGAATCTTATCGCGTGCTTCTTCAAGATCCACCATTTCAATGGCTTCACGGTTAAGCATTGTGGCTATCAGAGCGGATTCATTGATGACCGCCGCTAAATCGGCACCACTGAACATGGGAGTCTGGCGGGCCAGCCGCAACAAATCAACATCGGGCCCCAGCTTTACCTTACGGGCGTGGACCTTGAGAATTTCGTATCGTCCCTTGATATCCGGCAGGGGAACCACAACCTGCCGATCAAATCGGCCCGGACGGGTCAAGGCCGGATCCAGCACGTCAGAACGGTTGGTTGCCGCCACGACAATCACCTGGTCATTGGTATCAAAGCCATCCATTTCCACCAGTATCGCATTGAGTGTCTGTTCGCGCTCATCATGGCCGCCGCTGGAAAACCCGTTGCCGCGCCGCCGTCCCACAGCGTCAATTTCATCAAGAAATACGATGCATGGTGAGCTTTCTTTGGCCGTGCGGAAGAGATCGCGCACCCGCGAAGCACCTACGCCGACAAACATTTCAACAAAATCAGAACCACTGATGGAGAAGAAGGGGGCTTCAGCTTCACCGGCAATGGCTTTGGCCAGCAGCGTTTTTCCCACTCCCGGCGGCC
>JAJYGE010000566.1 GCA_021785155.1 Planctomycetota bacterium | reverse complement strand
TCCCATTGCGGAGCCATAGCGCCGGTTGTTTTGCGGTGCGATTTCAGATATGCCAATGCCTGCTTGGGGTGTTTGGCCTGCAGCAATCGCCCGGCATACGCCAAAGCGATGCGCGGGCGAAGGCCATAGGTTTTTTCGGCGGCAGCCAAAATGGTTTGTCCCATATTCAGTTTGTTGATCCGATTGATGGCATATAACCCCAGGAGGGTGGAAAGTTTATGCGGCGGATTGGCCGTCAGGGCAGTGGCAATTAATGTGCGTGCCGCAGCCAATTGTTTTAACGCAATCAGGCAGCGAATTTGTTCAGACAGCAGAATAGGCTTTCCGGGAAATTGGCGTTGCAGATTCTCAATAGAACTTAGCAACGCTTCCACGCGAGCGGGTTTGTTGACGGCTGTCGCCGTGGCCAGCAGACGGATGTGATCAATGAGCACCTGCTTATTATCCGGAGCCAATTGTGCGGCATGTTTCACCAGCAATTGTGCGGCCTTGAGATGCCCCGCCCGCACCAACCCCAGTGCCAGGTGCAAAATGGGTTCCGGCCAGGTTGGGGACAGGCGTGCGGCGTTTTGCCACTGAATAAGAGCGAGTTCCAATTCGCCAACATGCTGATAACCGGATCCCAGCATCTCAACAAAGTAAGCCTGACCGGGAAAGGTGGAGGCCGCAGAGCGCAGAATTTTCATCCGCGTCAAATCCGACACATTGGGATGTAACCGCAAATTCAGCACCGCATACCATTGGCTGGCGACGGGCGTTTTAATAGCTTTGAGCAATTGAAGAATCTGCGCCGCACGATGCGGATGATCCAGACGCATCAAAGATCGCGCCCGGTAGGCCAAAAGCAGTGGATGACCCGTCGATTTCGCCGCCGTGAGTTTCAGGACAGCAGCATCATTTCCCTGCTGATAGAGCCGTTCGCATAGCGCTTCCAGAATGGGAACCGATGCGCCATGGCGGACGGCATGTTCCAGCACCAGAGTGGCCTGCGTATAAAGTTGCAGAGAATCAAGTTGCCGAACCAACGGAAGAATAACCGCTTCCGGGAGGTTGGGATTTGCGGCGGCTTTAAGAGCCAAATGCTTGGCGTTATCCGGCTGACCGGCCAACGCGGCGGCGGCACTGCCGAGAACCTGATACACCGGATTGGCGGGCGATTTGGCCAGAAATTTTCCCGCCCAGTTGGTCAAAGCGCTGGTCGGCAACTGCCGCTGATACAGCATATCCAAAGCGAGAAAACCGTTTTGGATGCGATCCGGCGACAACTGGAACGCTTTATTGGCGGCGGCAAAAGCGCGCCTGAATTTTCGCAATCGGCCATAGGCTTGAGATTCGGATTCCAGCGCCGGCAAATTGTTGGGATTTTTTGCCAGCATCTGATGGGCCAACGTGACACATTCTACATTGTAATTCAGCTCGGCCAGTAATTTTACGAGTTTCTGCTGGTATTTGAGATCGTTGGGCTTTTGATAAAGAATCTGCTTGATTACCGAGGCGGCCTGATACAGATTTTTTCCACCGGGCTGCGGAACTTTCAGGCTCGCCGCGGCATAACCTTCCAATGATGGCAGATCAGTCGGGTCCTGTCCCAGATAGGCACCGAGATCACCGAGTGCCAGTTCGTATTTCTTGGCCTTTACCGCGGCTAATCCCTGGGCACGCAGCTGCAGGAAGTGCTCATGAATGCTGTGCTTGCGGTATATCACCAAAGCGCCGCCAAGCACGACCAAGGCCAAAATCACACCACCGAGTATCAGCAGGCGGTGTTTCATGCGTTGCCGTGAATTCATTATTTCCTCCCGATATTGGAAGCAGTTGGAATCGTGACGGGTACGACATCCGGCAGTACCGGGGCGGTGAGACCCGCACAGGCGGGATCACAGCCCTTGCCGATCCAGAGAGGTCGCGTATGATTTTTTAACATTGACATATCAAAACCTATGGGTCCATATACACGATGCGCCAGACGGGTGATACCGGCAATGGCTATTTCCGGATCAGACCAATCCCGCGTTAACGCCTGAAGATAATCCATAGCCTGACAACCGCTGGCCGCATACGCCAGGCCGGGCACTTTGATCGAGCCGAAATTCGGATATTGCCGCCGCAGCCGCATCCATACGTTATCCGTTGTGCTGATGGTACGCCAGTAATCCGCGATCTGCCGGTGCGGGGTAAGCGCCAGTCGAGCGGCGGGTTCGACGGCCAGTGGACTTTGATCAACGATCAAGGTGCCTGGATTTCCGTGATTGTGATCATTGGTCATCGATTTTTTATCGCGGTCTCTTGCGGGGTTGCGTCGCGTTGGCGGATTAAGGCCAATGAGATACATCGCCCGCGGCATCCAAAATAACTGATCGAGAACAAACCGGAGATGCAGGCGGAATAATTTACCCGCCGGGATCAGCAGAAACAGCCTGGCATCAGGCGAAATGGGCTCTATGGAGCCGGGCCGCACAACAGCCACTTCCCTGGAAAGCCAGAATAAATCATGCAGCGCGGATGGGGAATGTCCCCACACCGTCAGCGCATTTGCCGGAGTACCAAAAGAGGCCTGCATGTTTTGCTCCACCAGGAGTGTCATTTTTCCTCTTCATCCTGCGTGCTGGCAGACGCCGCAACCGCCATGGCCAGCGGGCCAAGCGGAACCAGCGGCTTGAGACGATCCGTATCATTCTGAACCGCCAGCGAGTTATCCGCAGTTGGCGCGGCACTGGTAAAGCTTTCCAGCGATGTACTATACGATTGCCGCTGCATATCGCGTTCGGTGGCACGGTTAAATACCACACCCTCCAAGTGCGCTCCAACGGATGCCAGATAATCAGCCGCACGCCCGGACAGGTTGCGGCTCTCCCCGCGCGCCACGACCATCAGCACGCCGTCGGCCTGACTGGCCAGCAATGCGGATTCCAGTGACCCCAGTACCGGACCGGTATCTACCAGCACCATATCATATTGTTCCTTGGCATGCGCCAACATGGCCCGGATAGACGCCGGGGACATGCGGGCACCGTGGTGAGCTTTGGTACGTCCCAGCGGCAGAACATGGAGATTATGAATCTTGGTATGCACCACACATTCATCCAGCGGCTTTCCGGCAACGGCATCCATCAGGCCACGTTTACTTAATCGCTGCATTTGCAAAGCCTTTTCAAGCATTTCATGGTCAATGTAACCGAGATTCAGCAATTCCGAGCCTACCGGGCGTTTGGATTCGCCGGCGGCGGCAAGGGCTTCCTTGAGTTGTTCACGGGTTATCATTTTGTGTTTTACCATCACATCGCCAAGGCGCTGGCTGCGGAGAATGCCCATGCGATCGGTCAATTGTCCACCAACCACATCGGCATCAATAAGCAAAGTTTTCATGCCGGAGGCGGCATAAGACATTCCAAGGGCCAAAACCATGCTGGTTTTTCCGGTACCGGCGGTTGGACTGGTCAGAGCCATGGCCTGACTGCCGGCCATGCGGGGGCGAACCTGCAATAGACCGCGGATGCGGTGAATGCTGTGAGCGCCAATGGCGAGTTCCAGTGGTGTGGCCGCGCCATTGGGGGGCAACTGTGGAACAGCTCCGAGAACACGGTAGGAGTTCAAGGTGGTTATTTGCATATCGCCGACGGTGCGGAGATTGCCGTGCATGAAGCCCCACAGCAATACCAGGCCAAAGCCGACGATTATTCCGCCGAGTCCGGCGGCGGCGGCGGCGGCGAGACGAAGATGGCGGGACTTGGTTGTCGGAGCCGCGGGAAAATCACCAGTGCTCTCAACGCGGATGCGACCGCCGGTAGCGGATTCCATGTTAATGGCATCCATACGGGACTTGATCGTATTTAATTGCTGTCGCAAATCCTGGCTTTGCGTTTGCAGATTTTGCACCTTGGCATACACGCCGCCGAGATCAAGAGTTTGAGCTTTTACAGATTCATACAAAATTCGCAATTGATGTTCCCGCGCCTTAAGCAGGGCCAATGACATCGGCCCGCCCGGCGTGGTTGGAGCCATGGAAGGACCTTTTCCGGATAAGCTGGCCTGATAGCTGCGCATTTCATCACGCAGAGCATCCAAACTCGATTGCAAGTTCATGATGCGATGGTTGTTGGGGCCTAAGCCGGAAAGTTCCAGTTCCTTAATTGATTTTTTCAGAGCCAATGCCTGCAGCTCAAACTGTGCAACTTGCGGGTCATACATAGGAGCCAATGGCGCTTTGGCGACATTTTTCCCTCCCTTTTTTCCTTTGGTCTTACCAGAGCTTGAGCCGGCTTTGGCCAAGGCAATTCGGGCTTCCTGCCATTGGGTATCAAGCTCATTCATTAAACCGAGCTTGTAGTTATAAACCGTACCGAGACCGTCGGCACCGTATTGGCTGGATAACGAGGCAATCTGATCCTGATCGCTTTGCAATTCATTTTGTAAAACGGTTTGGCGGTCGCGCAGGGCGCTGATTTGCAGGCTTTGCGTGGCCGAATCGCCGTGGCTGTAAAGTTGACGATAGGCACCGATCACCGCATCGGCACCAATTTGCGCCACAACCGGGTCTTTGCTGGTATAGGCGACATAAATTAATTCACTGCCGGGCTTATGGGTAACGGCTAATTCAGAGGCGAATCGGGCCTTGGCTGCGGCATCAATACCGCGGTGCAGGGCCTGCCATTTGGGATTCTGCATAGCCAGATCAATGGTGCGAGAACTCATAATCAGCGCGGTTTGCGAATTAATGTATGCACTAAACATTGGCATGGCTTCATTCTGCGAGGTTGAATACAGAATGCGGGGCAAATAAGGCAAAATGCGCACCAGTCCGGTGCTGGTGTACACCAGCTTGATACTCTTGTATGTCAGCGCACTACCGGCGATCGCCAGCATCAACCCCAGCAGAATGGCCCAATGATAGCGCCCTGTCAGCAGCCGATGGATCAGCAGCAGCGGATTGGCCATCGGTTCGCCGGAATCGGAATACTGCGCCGGTCCGGAAACCATTTCGGGCCTAAGTGATGTTGGCGCGTAATCCATATTGTCATTTTGCGTATTCATTGGACACCCCATGTAAGATTGCAGTAATGAGCTTCCAGTTCGCGCCAATCAGGTCATGAAATACCTGCAACCGATCAGCGGGAAGCATGTCGCCAGGCAGAGTTAATTCCACCTGCGCGGCCCCAAACACACGTTCATCAAAACTTCCGGAATCATGGAGAAATTCCCGTTCAGTGGCGAGAAATTTACCGTCCGGCATAATAAAGAAATCATCAACATATATATGTGATTCAGTATCGAAGGCTCCGCGATGAAATTTGTATTCCATTCCCGTGATGGGCGTTTTCTCGATCACCCAGGTTTTCGCGGTTGATTTATCCAATATCCAGCCGTTGCCGGGATAGCAATTTGGTGGATAGTGGCCAGAAAGATTGCGGGTATCCGAGCAGTCGATGACCATTAAGGTGGCCTGTTCACCGGTTTTGCTGTTGACAAAGTTGCGGCATAAATCCACATTGGGTTGCAGCAAATGTACAGCGGAAAGTGGTAATGGCACGTCGCGGCCGATCCAGTGGCCAAAAGCCTTCGGCATCTGTTCCGCCAGAGACTGGACATGGGCCAGATAAGCTCCCGCCTGCTTGGGCGGCTTTTCAAAGTACGCGCGCGCCTCAATGGCCGCCAGCAAAATGACGCAGGCGAACGCGGGTGCCCAATTAAACCAGAGCGGACGATGGGAGAATGTTGTACGTTGTTTTAGCACGATAAAGTTCCAGTGAAACGACTCGGCCTTGGTGAAATGGACGGCAGGCCTTTGGCCGCGTCCTTAGTGAAACAGTCCCGGCACGCCGGGACTTCAGCGAAACACTACGCGACGCGGCGCTCAATGAATAATGAGACGACCTGCGGCCCTAATGAGTAATGATATCCCGGGGCGCCGGGACTGCGCTACACTTAAACGGTGGCTTTCCTTCTCTACTGAATTCGCCGAAGGCGAATGACTCACTAAGCCGAGCATAGCTCGGCCTTTCACTGATCGTAGGCGAGGCCGAACGGAGCTACCGGTACAGACGCCCAGCGCAATAATCGCAAAACGGACCAGAACAACAAAAACGCGATCGGCAGCATCAACCAGCCGGCAATGTTATGAAAATTCTCGGCGGCGGCATGCGGGTATTTACCGAAAACCCACACCGTCGGAACCAGGCGAATAATGTTACAAAGCAACGCCACCACAGGACTTAAAATCAGAAAAATGGCTCGGGCCCAGCGATTCATTGGAATACTGAGAGTGAATGTTGCCACAAGCACCATAAGGGCAATCGCCATACGCATTCCGTCACAGGCTTCGGCAATTTCCACTTTTACGCCATTGACAATCAACACATTACCCGCACGGGAAACAGTTACACCAACGATT
>JAJYGE010000095.1 GCA_021785155.1 Planctomycetota bacterium | reverse complement strand
GCGGGTATTTCCATAAATCGGGCGTATCCGCCTTATGCCGAATCGGGTCGTTCATATCCTTGCCAAACTCTGTGGCGTTAAAGTACATAAGCAGGTTAAAGCCATTGGTTTTTAAGTATTCGGCCCCTCGCTCCAGACGCTGGCACGTCATCCAATCCGGTTTGCCCGGCGGGTTAGGCTCTCCCATGGACCGGTGCCAGCGTTCGGCGGCGCTGGTTACGGGCGGAATGAACATGCCTTGGTAGCAGAAATCATCCGAGAGTTGCCAGAGTGTGCGAAAAGCCATGGCCTTAAATTTCGGCACATCAATGGGATTTTCGTATCCGGTATAGGCCCCACAGCCGCCCATTTGGTTAGCCGCAGGATTTGGAGGATTAAAATATTTAGGATAATGATGCACCATCCACTGCAACCCGCCGCGCCAACTGGCTTGCTGCGGCACCAAGTGCATCGTGAGTTGCACGGTGGTTCCACCGCCGATCTGAAGATGGGTGCGGCGAAACAAGATCGACCCGTTCCTGGTGGTTTTCAGGAACAGGCCCAAAATGACATCCCGCGGCGAAAGTACCAGCGACAATCCGGAGTTATGCGTCGGATCAATGACGCTGGCCAATGGAATTGAAAATGACCCCTGCCCCGTATCCGCGCCGATATAGTGCGTGCCGAATATCCACGTATGTTTGGTAAAGCGCCGTGGCCGCAACGGGTTCTCCCATAATCTTCCGCACTGATCCGGCGAAGTCCAACCGGTCCAGAAGCGAATTTTGGAACTGTCGGCGGCTGGCGCGGCCAGTCCGTAGGTCCAGCCGAGGTAAAGATTCTTTTTCCGGGCCTCTATCCTGACCCGCCTGGCACCGGGATACAGCGGCCATGCCAGGGCTGTGTTGATGGAAGTTGACCATGGGGCACCCTTTCCGGCAATACGAACGCGCCAAGCAATGCTGTGCCGGCCGGGGAAGAATTTCTCCATCATAGAACAATGCCGCTTTTGAATCGGATTGTTCAGGGCAAGGGTGAATTCCACGCCCCCTCCCGATAACCGATGGACAACAGCCTGACCGATGATGGTGCAGCCCTGAAGAAAGCTGGACGCATGGACCGCCTTGAAATCTTCAGCCTTTCCCAGTCGCACGCCGGTAACTCGACCCTTTGCAGAGAGCTTGATCGTAATACCAGGCGCGGAAACAGTGTAATCAGTGGCCGCATTGGCCTCGCCAATGCGCATGAACCCCGCCATCACCACCACGCCGATTGGCAACAACCTATTCTTTTTTTTCAACATCGGCGGGAGCCTTTTGTACTTATCAATTTCATTCCGCAAGCGAACTTGTGCCTGCGACCACACACGTCCAAGCGGGTTTAAGTCAGGTTGGATCATACCCGCGCCGCCCGGATTTACTTCCGGGGTGTGACGTCCGTAAGCATGAAATTGCTGGCTTTCCCGACGCCGTTCAGCGAGCCGATACCCACACCAGTGATGCTTGGATTGACACTGAAGGTATAGGTGGTATTACCCGCCGTGATACCGTTATCCGAGAATTGCACCGTCCACCGGGGCCCCGTGGTGTCAAGCACGATCTGCAGCTTTTGCCCAGCGGTACTCTGCCGACCTTGATAACCCAGCACACCAAACCCGCCAAGTTTGCCGTTGGCAACGCCGCCGGTATTACCCCGTATATTATTGGCAAGTATGGAGATATTACTGGCCCCCGGCGAATAATCCAGCATTCTCGCCGCGGGTCCGTGGTAGGTGGTAAACTCCACGCTCAAATAGCCATATTTCAAGCCTGGATTGGCCCCCTCATGCCCTTTGGTGGCCGCAGTTACGGGGCCGAATCTCACAGACAGGGTATAAATGTGGCCCGGCACGGGCACAAAAGGAAGAAAAGCCTTTGGCCCGGCATAATTATCCAAATTACATTGCCCGTTTGCCATCCAACCGGTGGCGTCGCTGCTATCGGTGGTAATCGCCCAGTTGGGACCGGCAGCGGGCGGGGCTGGCAGCCCAAAGCCGTTGGTCGTGGTCACGGAGTCTGAAACTTTGCCCGGAAAGGCGTCTTTATAAATGACCTTGGCACCGACCGTACTGCTGGTCAATCCCATAAGCAAAGCGAATGTCGCACCTGTGATCACGGCCCGTGCGGTCCGTGAAAAGCTAGAAAAAAATCGATACGACATATAGAAACCTCTAAAAAAGAAGCGTCCCATCAGGGGTTTGATTATACAACGATAGGATCGCCTCTGTAAAAATGGTGATCACCGAAACCGGCATCCTCCAGTTTAATCTTATGACGTTCCCAGCCCTACGGGCAAGTTGATGGGAATATGCCAGGCGGGAACTCCCTGTACGTTGAGTTTCCGTTCGTATATACGTTTTCCACAGGTTACAAAAAGATCATGGAACTTCTCCCCACCCAAGCACACCCCGCGCACGGGCCGGCCACCGGGCAATGGTAGAATCGCTGAAACCCGTCCGCTGCGATCCAGCACCTGCACGCCCAGAATGGTGGCCGCGTAAATCCAGCCGTTACGATCGGCGCATAACTCATGCGTGCCGCTGTTGTCTGCCCAGGGGGCTTGCTCAAACCAATAGTAGCTCTCACGGCAGCGCAGACTGCCATGGGCTGCGATCTGAAAACTATAACCCTGATGGCCATAACGCCGCGCCGCGCAAAGCCACGCATCATCGGGCCGCAGCACGATGCCGGACACATTTTTCAAGCCGTCGGCCACCACCCGGCTGCTGCCGTCGGGATTAATCAGCCACAGCGTGCCGGAATGTCGCGACCAGCCCACCGTTCCGGCCACGTAAATATCATGCCGATGGGTGACAACAATCTGGAATCCGTGAATGCCCCGGGCCATTACCGTGGGTATTCCATGGGTGGAAAACGCGATTATTTTATTGGTGGCCGGTTCGGTCACATAAAGCCGCCCGCCGGGGCCGAAGGCCAGGCCATCTGGCCCGGGGCTGGCATGGGCAAAAATCACCGCCCGGTCATGCGGCGTAATTCGGTAGATATCTCCATTATTTATAGCGTCAAAAAATACCTGCCCGCCGGGATTCACAGCCATGGCCCCGGGTCTGGAAAAGCCTGACGCCACGACATGCCAATGCCGGCCGGCGATAAGCATGGCCTGAAGCACCGGATTGTTTGATTTTCCTGGTTTGATGGGCTGTTTCCAATTCTTCCAGAGCCAGCGCATGGCATGAGGAAGAATGGATGCTTCCTGATTGCCGTTATGGCCACCGGTACCCCAGACGTGCTGGACGGCATAACCGGCAAACGCCAGCGCATGTTCAAGCGCCTGATTGCCCAGAGGCCAGGAACCCATTTCCGGCCCCGCCGGCCAATCATCATGTGAACCCGACTGCATGAAAACTCGCAGCGGCCTGGGGGCGGATTTTCGAATAATCGGCGGGTACCAATTTCCACCGCGCATATCCACAAATGTTCCAACGACGGTATTGACCCGGCGGAAAGCGGCGGGATCCATCCACGCCGCGGTAAAGGCCCCAATGCCGCCGGAACTGCCGCCGGTGATGGCCCGATCATTGGGATTGCTGGTAAGAATAATCGGCAGGCCGGATGGCGTGCGATGTTTCTCTACCGCCGGAAGCACCACGTTAATGAGAAAATGGGCCAGGCGATCACTGATACCGTCAAATTCAAAGCTGCGATTCCAGCGCGGATCCATCGGTGCGCCCTTGATGATGGGCACGGGACCCCATGAAACCATCTTCCGGTATTGGGCTCTGGTGAGCTTGCCGACTCCGGCCGGCGGGGTAACGCCGCAGGATACGCCAATGCCGATCAGCACCGGAATCTGCTTTTTGAAAATCAGATTGTCACAAACAATGGAAGGCCCCCAGCCATCCAGTGAGACCATGACACACGCCGGTTTTTTGGCATTATATTCCGCCGGCACATATACGGTGATAATGCGCCGCGTGTCGGGGAATATCGTGGTATTCTTCAATTCAAAGGAAAACACCTGTCCGCGGGGAACACCCTTATGCGGCAGCGAAGACCAGGTCAGGGGATACCGGCCAATCATCGGCGGGGGCTTTGTGGCCGGCGCTGCCGCCGCTTTGGAGAGTGCCACCATCGGCAGAATCACAGCACACATCAACGCCACAGCGGTGCGACATGACGACAACTTATCGTTCATAAAAATCCTTTCCACGTGTCTGTTGATCCCGATAGTGCGGTTCACAATGAGATTCAAGAGCATTGCCTACCACGGTGCTCCCGGCGGAACCATTGTCGGAACATGCCAGTTGGCAATGCCCTGACTCTTGAGTTGCCGTTCAAAAATATGGTTTTTGCTGATAATAAAAAGGTGATGAAAATTCCTGCCGCCAAAGCAGACGCTCCGTACAGGCCGATCTTTCGGGGCCAGCAAAATTGCCGTTACGCGCCCGCTGCGATCCAGCACCTGCACGCCCAGATACGTGGCGGCGTAAATCCAGCCGTTATTGTCCACACATAAGCCATGCGTGCCGCTGCCAACGGTCCATGGCGGGTGCTCAAACCAATAATAGGACTCCGGATATTGCAGGGCACCGTCGGCGCGCACCTGATAGCTCTCACCCCAATGGCTATCCGCCACGGGGGCACACAGCCAGTGATCATCCGACTGCAGGAGAATGCCGGAAAAAGGCCGCTTGTTGGTGGCAACCACCGTGGCATGGTCGCCGGGCCGAATCAACCAGATGGCCCCGTGGTTGTGGCAACGCCCGGTGGCACCCGCAAGATATATATCGCGCCCGTGCGTTACCACCAGATGCCAGGCATGGATGTGGCGCGCAATAACAGTGCGGGCGGCATCCGCGGCAAACGCCACGACTTCATTAACCGCCGGTTCCGTCACGTACAAACGCCCGCCGGGGCCGAAGGCCATGCCATTATTACCCTTCGTGGCCTGGGCATAGAACTGCGTGCCGCCATGGATCTCCAGGCGGTAAATCTTGCCATTGGTGGTGTTGTCAAAAAACACCTGCCCCTTGGAATTAACCGCCAGCGCGCCGGGCGTAAATGAACCATGGGCCAGTGGATGCCAACCCTGCCCGGCAATCGTCACCGCCTGAATCACCGCATTTTGTGTTTTGCCCGGCTGGATGGGCTTTTTCCAGTCCTTCCAGATCCAGCGCATCGCTTGGGGAAATACCGCAATTCCCTGATTGCCGCTGTGTACGCCGGGACCCCAGGCATGCGCTACGGCATAACCGGCAAACTTCAAGGCATGATTCAACGCCAGATTATTCAGCGGCCAGGATCCCATTTCCGGGCCGCCCGGCCAATTATCATGCGAACCGGACTGCATGAAAATCCGCAGCGGCTTGGGTTCCATTTTACGCACGATTGACGGATACCATTGCCCGCCGCGCATATCCACAAAAGTTCCAATGGCGGTATTGACTCTGCGAAAAGCGTTGGGATCCAGCCAGCCCACGTTAAATGCTCCGATGCCACCGGAACTGAAACCCGTAATGCCCCGATCATTGGGATTGTTGGTTAGAAGAATCGGCAAGCCGGAGGGGGTGCGATGTTTCTCCACCGCGGGCAGAACTTCCTGAATCAGAAAATGAGCCAGGCGGTCGCTGACGCCATCAAATTCAAAACTCCGATTCCACCGCGGGTCCACATACTGGCCATGGACCTGCACATTGCCCATGTGCATCATGACATGGCGCTGGGCGCGGGTATATTTCCCCGCCGGTATCGTCACCCCCGGCACCAACCCTACTCCGATGGTGATCGGCAATTGTTTTTTATAAATCAGATTGTCAAACACCCGCGATTGAAAACCCGCCCAGCCATCCAGTGCCACCATGACGCACGCCGGCTTTTTGCCCGTGTATTCCGCGGGTATATAGACGTTGATGAGTCGGCGGGTGCCGGGAAATATTTTGGTGCTGCGAAAATCAAATGTGAACACCGTTCCTTGGGGCACACCCTTATGCGGCAATGAGGCCCACGTCAGCGGATAGCGGCCAATCATGGGCGTTTTCTTGGCCGCCGCCACAACGACTTGGGGACGGCTTATTAACGCAGTCGCCGCTGCGGCCAAAGTCAACGCCATTATTATTCTAATTTTTCCGCGCATCATGGTGAACCCTTCAAATTAAAACGTTTTCAACTAAACAGAGATATTCCCGCCGCGGAACTTAGCCGCCTTCCGCCGGTGGCAGCCGGAAGGGGGGCAGCCATGGCGGCACGCCCACGTACTTACCTTTGGGCCGCAAGCCGATTTTTCCCTGGGCCGCAAATTCATTGAGCTTCAGTCGGCTTAAGCGATCGCTGACTTTCCGGCGATAGATGTTCTTGCCGGTGCTGACATACATTGTCTGAAAATGCTGGCCCGCAAAGCATATCCCCGCCAATTGCTGTTGGCCCAGCGG
>JAJYGE010000378.1 GCA_021785155.1 Planctomycetota bacterium | reverse complement strand
AGGAGAGTGAAGATGTTTACTTCACGAAAATCCCAGATTGTGGGCTTGTTATCGGCGGCGCCCATTGCCGCGATTGCGGGCGTGTCTTCATTCGCGGCGGCGACCGCAGTGAATGTCCAGTTCGACGAGCTTCAAAGCGGTGCGGGCCAGGTGTACACCGGCACAACTGCGGCACCGGTTCCCGGCACATTTTGGAATCAGATCAACACCGCTAACTTTTGATCAGGATTTGACCGTTTTCAGTCCTATCGGTTGTTTGAGGAAAAAGCGTTATGAATCGAAGAGAATTTGTCACATTGTTTGGCGCTGCGGCTGCGGGAACAACGATAAAAAGCAAGTCGGCTTTCGCGGTGATGGTGCCGGCACCATGGCAGATCGGGCCTTTTGTTCGCCCAGCCAATGGCCGCCCCATTATCAAACCCAATCCCCGTGCGGTGTTTGCCGATCCCAATACGCATCGTGTTTCGCACTGGGAATTTGCCCATACGTTTAACCCGGCGGCGATAGCGTGGAAAAACAAGCTGTATGTGCTGTTCCGAGCGGAAGGAAAGCACGGCAACGATATTGGCGGTTACACCAGCCGCGTGGGCCTCGCGGAAAGTTCCAATGGCGTTGACTTCACGGAACTGCCGCACCCGATGGTGTATCCCGCGCCGGGAAAATGGGAGAAATATGAATGGCCGGGGGGCTGTGAAGATCCGCGAGTCGTCCAATCCGAAGATGGCTCATTTGTGCTTACCTTTACCATGTGGAACCACAAAGTGGCGCGACTGGGAGTTGCTACTTCCAGAAATTTAACTCATTGGACACATCACGGGCCGGTGTTTCGCGAAGCAAAACAGGGCCGCTTCGCAAATGTGTGGTCCAAATCCGGATCCATTGTCACGCGAAAAGTCGGAAACCAAATAGTTGCCGCCAAAATCCATGGCCGCTATTGGATGTACTGGCATACGGATAGGCAAATTCTGTTGGCACACTCGGAAGATTTATTAAACTGGTCGCCGGTTTTGGATGGCCGTGGCACGCCGCGATTGGTGCTGCCGAAAAATAAGCCGGGGTATTTTGATTCATGGCTGACCGAGCCGGGGCCACCGGCCTTACTGACCGAAAATGGTATCGTCCTGTTTTATAATGGCATGAGTGATGGCCTGATAAAAAATGGACCGCACATCCCGGCCTACCAATATTCCGCGGGCCAAGCACTTTTTTCCGGCGATAATCCGGCGGAACTTCTGCATCGGCCCACACAACCTTTCTTCTGGCCACATGAGCCGTGGGAAAAAACCGGGCAATACAAGGCTGGCACAACCTTTATTGAGGGGTTGGCTTGGTTTAAGGATAAATGGTTTCTTTTTTACGGAGGTGCGGATACTGTAGTGGGTATGGCGGTCGCCAAGTAGAAATATAAACTGTTACCTTGGCGTTATTTGTTATATCAGGCAATCTCTTGGCGGAGAATAATTGTGAGTGGAATATCCAGTTTTGAAGATGCTCCCGAAAGCGGTCAAATTCCCGGTATGGGGCCAATTGTATACGCCGTGGCGGCCGCGGCGCTGGCGGGGTTGCTGTTTGGGTATGACACGGGCGTGGCCTCCGGTATTCAGGGTTACTTGCAAACCTATTTTCATTTAAGCAACACGCAACTGGGCTTCGCAATCGCGTGTTTGGAATTGGGGGCGGTTCCCGGTGCTATGTTCGCCGGGACTCTGGCGGATCGGTTTGGCCGCAAGAAGTTGCTGATAATCTGCGCGGTGCTCTTTGCGGTATCCGGGATACTTTCGGCCATCCCACAATCGTTATTCGAGCTGGTACTGGCGCGCATCATTGGTGGCGTGGCTATTGGTGCCTCTTCCATGATCGCTCCGGTTTATATTGCGGAAATATCGCCCGAGCGTCACCGGGGGCGGTTGGGATCATTGTTCCAGCTCGGTATTGTCATCGGTATCGCCGTAGTATACTGGGTTAATTATTTCATTCTCAACGCTGGCAACCATATTAATGCCGCGCATCACGTCGCGGGTATGAACTGGAATCAGACCATGGGCTGGCGCTGGATGCTCGGTTCGGAAACGTTACCGGCAATGATATTTCTGCTGATGATTCTGGCGGTTCCGGAAAGTCCGCGCTGGCTGGTGATTAATAATCAGGAACAGCGCGGGCGAAATATTTTAACCCGCTTTGTGGGGTCAGCCGGCGCAGACCGGGAAATTAAGGCTGTAAAAGAAATGGCCGCACAGGAAGAGGGAAAATTTTCTGAATTATTTACGCCCCGATTTCGATTGCCCTTAATTATAGCCTTGTTCTTGGCGATTTTTTCACAATTCAGCGGGATTAATTCCATTATTTATTACGCGCCGCGCGTATTTGAGGCCGCCGGAATGAAAACCGCCAATGCTTTTGGCTCCACGGCTCTGGTGGGAATGGTGAATCTCGCCTTTACGTTCATTGCCGTGGGCTTTGTGGATAAGGCCGGGCGAAAAATACTTCTGGCCATTGGAACGGCAATTCAGGTTGTAGCGTTGGCGGCGGTGGGAATGATTTTCGCGTTTGCCAATCGCGTACCGGTCACAAAGATGGTGCATGGCCACGCAGTGCATTCCATGGCTGCTCACTTCAGCCATGGGCAGGTGCTGATTCTCATTACCAGTATTTTGACATTTATTGCGGCATTCGCCATGGCAATGGGACCGATGCCGTGGATTATCATTTCAGAGATATTCCCGGCACGCATACGCGGACGCGCCGCATCGGTGGGAATCCTGACATTGTGGATAGCTATTTATGTCGTGGCGCAAAGCTTTCCGATGCTCAAAGCCAGTGTCGGTCTGACTGTTACCTACTTCATTTATTCCGGTTGCTCGTTGATCAGCTTCCTGTTTGTATTGCTGGTGTTACCGGAAACCAAAGGCAAGACTCTGGAGCAGATTGAAGCCTACTGGCATCATCGGCATGAGAATAAGATGCTGCAGAATTAATGCGGCGGCGGGGGTACCAAGGCCTTAGATACAGCGCTTAGCCGTTGATTTCTCAACGCTCGTTAAAGCGTCAGCCGTTGATACGACTTAGGCGGCATGGCTGATTCCAAATGAAACCACCTAAACAAAACGCGATTTTGCGATATACTTCTGCCCGATGAAAGACAATGGTGCAATGACATCGGCAGAATCGGCAGCGGTGCGGCGGGAGCCAGCATCATTTTTTGCATTGGGATATGGTCACTTGCCGCAGCGTGTGCGGGCGATGGGGCGCACATTTGAATTTGTGAAGCTCTTTAAGCATGATTTTTTTGCTGCCACGGGGTTGTATCAACAGATTGCAACATCCTTTGATGTGCCTGATGATACGAACTGCAACAGAGCCGTCCCCAAGCAAGCGGTGGTCAAATTGCAACGAACGTTTCCTTTATTTGGTATTCCGATGCAATGGCTTGGCGCGATTGTCGCCCGGCATGAAATTGCCGTGTTCAAGGCGCTTGATGGTCTTGAGGGCGTGCCGGCATTCATGGGTGAAATCGGAACAACTGGATATATTCATGAATTCATTCCCGGCGATGATCTTAAACCGGAGTTCGCACCCGGAGTGGAATTTTTCAATCGCCTGGAGGCCCTTCTGAAGGCTATTCATGCCCGGAGTATAGCGTATGTGGACACCAACAAGCGGGAAAATATTCTCTATGGTTCAGACGGTAAACCATATCTGATCGATTTTCAGATTTCTTTTTTCTGTCGCCATGGGGAAAAGGACAATCTTTTGTCACGTTGGATTCTGCACCGTTTACAAAAAGAAGATTGGTACCATTTTTACAAGCATAAAACGCGGTTGGCCGCCCATATTTGCACGCCTGAGGATTTTCAACAGGCCGACAATCGTAGTTGGTACATCCGGCTGCACCGCACCGTGGCGCAGCCAATTATTCATGCCAGGAGACGGTTCTTGTCGCGATACAAGTAAAAAGTTAAGAAATGCTTTTACGAAAATCAGCGACTAAGAGGCGATTACGAGAAAAATAGAAGAAAAACTGATCCTAACATGCGGCAATCAACGAAAATATGTTTATACTAGTTGGCGCTTATCGGTCTTTGACAGACCGGTTCGGGCTGACTCCCGCGTGCTGGGCGTTCCAGGTGGCGGGAAACAAGGATGTTCCTGAAAAGGCGGCATGGAATTGGCTGCGGCGTGAAAGTGTTACGAGAACATCATTTATCCGATTCAACTGCGAAAGCCAACAGTGTTGCTGGCCCGTGCGGTGGCAGTATCGTCGTAACTGGTTTGCTCCAATCCGTCATTTCAACCCGTGCCGCTTGCGCATCGCACGGGAATAAGCCTGAAATTGAAAATGTTTGCAACGCAGTGGCGGGTGTTTTAATCAGCAGGGAGGGTTGTAGTGGCTGGCCTTCGTAATCCCATCAATTGGCCGACCCGTGTCGCTTGGGCGAAGGGCCGCGCTAATTCCGCTGAGTCGCATCCGGAAATCTCGGCTGCGCAACCCTCTCGGCGATTTTCGGTGCAACTAAGCCCGGTGACCTTGACTTATGATCAACTCATGCTGGCGGCGGCCATGGCTCTATTGGGCGTAGGCCTGCTGATGACACAAAGTGCGGATGCCCGAATTGGCCACATGGTCCATGACTTCTTTGCGCGGCTGGTAATGAATGTTGAGGCCATTCACGCCTTACTGGCAATGGTTTTGCTGGTATTTTTATGGCGTCTGGACTACCGTCGGCTCATTGGTCGCAGCTTGGCCCGATCCGTTCCCAGTGTGCTCGTGGTGGCCAGTGTGATATGTCTGGCCCTGGTGCTGACACGGCTGGGAACGGATATAAACGGTGCCAAACGTTGGCTGATGTTGCGCATCGGGTCCCATGCGCTGAGCTTTGAACCATCGGAATTGGCCAAATGGTCGCTGGTGCTGTTTATCAGTGTCTATGCGGTACATCGCGGTGAGCAGATACGCAGCTTCTGGAAAGGTTTTGCGCCGCTGATGGTGGTTGTAGGCGCAACGAGTGCTCTGATATTAAAAGAGGATTTTGGTACCGCCGCTCTGGTTGCGGGAATCTCCGTTCTGCTGATGTTAATGGCCGGCTGCCGCTGGTGGCATATTGCCATGCTTCTGCCTCCCGCGCTGGTCGTGCTTTATTTTGCGGTATGGCACGTCCCCTATCGCCGAGAACGCCTGCTGATTTTCATGCATCCACACATGGATCCCAAGGGAGCCGGGTATAATCCGATTCAGTCTCTCTTATCTTTTGCCAGTGGCGGATTTTGGGGTCGCGGCTTAGGCGATGGCATACAGAAAATGGGCTATTTGCCGGAAGACAATACCGATTTTATTTTCAGCCTGATCGCCGAAGAACTTGGCTTTTTCGGCTGCATGATGGTCATTTTATTGTATCTGACGCTGCTTTTTTCCGGCTGGCAGGTGGCACGGCGATCGCGGGATTTATTTGGCAAACTCATTGCGTTTGGCTGTACCGCCATGATCGGGTTGCAGGCGGCTATGAACATAGCGGTGGTGACAGTAACCGTGCCCACCAAGGGTATTGCATTACCATTGATTTCATCAGGTGGAACGGGCTGGATTCTCACCGCTGGGGCCATTGGGCTGGTGATGAGCGTAGAGCGGGTTAATCGTCTGGAAGGGGCAGATCGTAACGGTGGCAGCGAAAGCCCCCCTCGCGTTTCAACGTTGGGACTTACCTTGGCGGAGAAACCAGCCGGGACCGGTGCGCCATGATCTTGTTGCATACGCCTGCGAATGCGGAACTGCCCGCATCGGATCAAACATCCGTTGCACCGACGTTGAAAGCCGCGCCGCGAAACCAATCGATCTATGTAGTCATGGCCGGAGGGGGAACGGGTGGACATATTTATCCGGGATTGGCCGTTACGGATCAATTACAACGCCTGCTGGCACCCACCGGACAAAAATTGAATATCATCTGGGCCGCTACGCCGCGACAAATCGATCAGCGGCTTCTAAGCGCCGCTGGCTCAGCTTATATTCAACAAAGTATTAAGCCGTTTAGCACAAATCCGATAAAATGGCCGGCGTTTTATTTGGCCTGGCATCAGACGTGCCGTTATTGGCAGTCATTTTTTTCGGAGAATCACGTTGCGGCGGTGCTGGCGTTAGGCGGTTACGCAGCCGGTGCGGTGTCTTATGAGGCGGCGAAACGAAATATTCCGGTGGGGCTGCTGAATCCTGATGCAGTCGCCGGGCGGGCGAATCGGTTTCTGATGGGGCGGTCTGACGTTATTTTTACTCAATGGTCTATGGATGATGTCGCCGCCAAGTATGCCGACCGCATACAAGTTGTGGGTTGTCCCGTGCGCTCGACACTCACACGGATGCACCGGTATCTCGCCGCTGAAAAGCTGGGACTTGACGCGGACAGAAAAACGCTGGTGG
>JAJYGE010000423.1 GCA_021785155.1 Planctomycetota bacterium | reverse complement strand
CCGCCCCGCCGTATCACATCATACCCGATTTCCAGTGCGGGGAATCGCCCATCAGGCTGCTCGAACGTCATTTCTTTTATTTTTGACCAATCCAGCCGGGAACTGCATCCGTTGTGCCGCTGCGGATGCGTCAGTGCATATTGGATGGCGGTTCGCATATCGGGAGTTCCAAGCTGGGCGATGATACTGCCATCCACAAATTCAATCATGCTATGAATAATCGACTGCGGATGGATTAAGACATTGATTCTTTCCGCCGGGAGATTAAAAAGCCAGTGTGCTTCCACAATTTCCAGAGCCTTATTCATTAACGTGGCCGAATCAATGGTTATTTTAGGGCCCATCCGCCAGTTCGGGTGGTTCAATGCCTCATCTACTGTCGCGCTTCGCATCTTCTCAGCCGGCCAACTGCGGAACGGACCGCCGCTAGCGGTAAGAATAATGCGGTCAATTTCGCGTGCTTCACCGGAACGCAGAGATTGAAAGATTGCGGAATGTTCCGAATCAACCGGTACTATTGTAGCGCTGTTTTTTTCCGCCAGCGGCATAACCAGACATCCGGCCACCACCAGGGCTTCTTTATTGGATAGCGCAATCCATTTTCCCGCTTCCGCCGCCGCCAATACCGGGGCCAATCCCGCCGCCCCCACCACCGACGCCGTAACCACATCCACGTCATCCCGCCGCGCTAATTGCGCCACGGCAAGATCACCGGTCTGCACATGTATATCTGTATGGGCTAAGGCCGCTTTTAGTTCAGATAAATCATGGGCGCTGGCGGGCCGGCTTAAAATCACCAGCTTGGGGTGGAACGTAAGGGCCTGCTGGGCGAGCTTTTTCCAATTGGATGCGGCCGCCAGACCGATAATCTCAAAGGGCCGGCCCTGTTTGGCCAGATGCTCCATGACATTGAGCGTATTGGTGCCGATGGAACCGGTGCAGCCGAGTACGGCAATTCCGCGGGAATGGTGCTGCAATGCCGCCGCGGTCGAGGGTTGATCATTCATCAAGAGTAATTCCTTCACAGGCGAAAAACCGCCAATTCCATGATGATAGATTTAATACCGCTTTTTGCCAAGGAGCGGCCCCTTGCGATCGGGCCTGTGACAGATTCTGCCAGGTCTATCGGGTGTGGCAATACATCCGGGAAGTGTACCGGGAAACCCCATCCCCTTTTAGCCGCGTGTGCTTGCACCGCGCGTTTTGCGAGGAAAATCCACGGGTGCCCGGAAATATTGCCACGCCAGGTCTATCCGGGCCAAATCCTTAACGTTTTAGCGCCGTTGCGCATTATCCCTCTTTCTGCAATCCTATAGCCTTCCCGACGAATAGCTCAGACCCGCTGAGCAAGGTCATTGGCAACTGAATAACATGCCTGCATCAATGGCTCCGTCTCAGCCACGAGGATCGCTATGCACCCAAACAAATTACGATGCCTACGCCCACACCGCGCGCTCCCTGTTGCTCGTTGCCGGTATGTGCTCTCCTGCTCAACTTTCTCCTGTTCCACTGCTCCAGCCGCCACACCGGCTACCTCCTCCGTTTACCTCGGCTCCCTCTGTGGTGAAACAACTTCTTCATGTCGTTATGTCAGAGTTTATCCCGATGACACCGGCTTAAATACCCGTGATCGGGATGGTAAATACCGCCGTCGTAATCGCCCGCCTTTGCGTCCTTGTGTTTCTTTGCGGTTCACGGCCTCCTGTCTCCTGAAAACTGAAAACCGTCATTACCCGCCAGCGCCGCCCCCTATAGCTTCTCCACGGCACCCAGACCACCCATGATTGTCCGGGCGTCGCACGGCGCACGCCGAATTTTTGATCTTTGCTCTTTGCTCATTGATCATTAAGCTGGCTGGCCGCCGTTTGACAAGTAAAGAACATGCCTGCATCAATGGCTCCGTCTCAGCCATGAGGATCGCTATCTACCCAGCGAAAAAGCGACGCCCGCGCCCACTCCGCGCGCTCCCTGTTGTTCGTTGCTCGTTGCCGGTATTTGCTCTACTGCTCAACTCTCACCTGCTCACTTGCTCTGCGGCCGCCGCCGTCCCCCCCCAAAAAACATCTTGGGCATCTAGGACAACTTGAACCAAACCCGCTAAAATCAACGCTCCCATCAACTTGCCCAACTTGGGCAACTTGCCCCCCGAACTTGGGCATCTTGGGCAAGTTGAAATTCGCAAGGTCTTCTAAATCCTAACTCCTAACTCCTAACTCCTAACTCCTAACCCACAACTCCTAAATGCTGGCGGTGCCGCCGCGCTGCAGAATCGGTCACAGGCCCTAGCGGATCCGATTCTATCATGATAACTTGACAATGCTCATTGAGCCGCTATACTCTTTGCATATTCAGAGATGGTACTGGCCTCTGGCTGAAGAAGGCTGATGATCTCTGAATGCTTTAAATCCGGGGCTCGTTAGTGATTCCAAGCGGATGGGTTAGATAAGATGTTCGGTTATTTGAAATAATAATTGGATGGATGTTCCAGCTTTAATTCGTGAAGATAAGCCGTAGAGATCTCCGACGTCCGGAGTGTAGGAAATTTGAAACTGCCGCCACCATGTGGGTTCCCACTTTGCCCGCATGAAAGCTGTCGCGCCCCACTCGGCAGCCCGTGGCGGCTTTTTTTATTCTTTTTTTAATCTGTTCCGTCGCGTTGGACATTCTCGATATTTTCGATCACATGTTCATGTTGAGGATATAGCCTTGGCATTAAAGTCCAATCTTGTTACCGGATCAGTCTTACTTAGTATTTCTGATGATGTCGGCTTACTGAACTGGCACGACATATTTCTTAATGATCATCCGGTTGAAATGGAAATTGGATCCGGCAAGGGCACCTTTTTAATGGCGGCCGCCGCCGCCTTCCCCGACCGCAATTTTCTGGGCATCGAATGGGCAAAGGCGTATTGCGACTTCGCCGCTGACCGCGTGCGCCGACATCAATTGACCAACGCCCGTATGGTACGTGCGGATGCCAATTGGTGGATTCGCGCCCACGTGCCGGATCAGTCCATCAGTGCGCTGCATGTCTATTTTCCCGATCCATGGCCAAAAAAACGTCATCACAAGCGGCGGCTGATCCAAACGCCCTTTCTCCAGCAAGCCGCAAGAATTCTCACGTCCACCGGCATACTGCGTATTGTTACCGACCATGCGGAATACTTTGAGCACATCCGGGCGGTAACAGCGGAATTCACGTCGATGCGCGAGACAGAATTCGTATCGCCGCTGCCCATGGCGGATGGCATGCTGGTAGGCACAAATTTTGAAAAAAAATATATGCGGGAGAACCGTTCTTTTAACTGTATCGCCCTGATAAAAAGGGACACCCCATAATTCCGCATCCCGCGTGATACTATGGAGCGATGTCGGCTTGGGCTGTAAATGTCGCCATCGCCGCGGACGGACCGGGTTGAGAGGGAAAATAGAGCCAGTATTGGCTATCGCGATTGTCCATACATAAAAGCGTGTAGTTGCAACCGGCAGGCACCATATCCAGCACAGCGGTCTTTTCAGATAGAGAAATCACAATATATTCCGCTTTGCGACTGGCGCGTTCCTGTGGCGGAGGTGAGGCAATATCATTTTCCGGTTTAATGGCAGCCAGATCAATGGTGGCCAGCGACTCGAGCAGAATTTGTCGCTGACTGCGACCGGCGGTAATCAGCGTGGGCGCAGGCACGCTGTAACCGCAAATTTGAATTCCCACAGAAAAGTGATCCATCAACCCGCGGCAGATCCACGCGGCGGCCAGTTCAATGGCACGTTCGGCCAACGCCGGCCCATTTGTCACTGCCGCCCATTGCCGTAAATCCAGAGTGACCACGATCGTGGGCGGCGTATCCGTGGTCATCTCCTTGACCATCAGTTGGCCGGTATGGGCACTGCGACGCCAATGAATGGAACGGATGCTGTCTCCGGATTGATATTCGCGCAAGCCGAAAAATTCATCTGAACCGCCACGGCGTGGTGTGCTGGTCGATCCACCGGAAGCAAACGTGCGGGATCGGGCCAGAAGCTCACGATTCAGCATACCGATGCGCGGAAATACAACAATGCGTCGAACGGATCGAACATGGATCGCCCGATTAAGAAAGCCAAAAGGAAATGAGCAACATACCCGTTGCTCACGCAACTCAATGACCCCCCGATGCGTAGGCACCAGATGGCTCATGACCAGCGTCGTTTGCCCGGGGCCAAGATGCAGACAATAACCTTCAGGAATTACCGATACGGCGCCCAGGAAGCGAGCCTCTGTAATACGAACGGCGCACGAGGGCCATAGCTTTTTGTGGTTCACCAGACGGTAATGAACTTCCATGGGTTCGCCTGCCACCGCGCACTCCCCGACGGATCGACGAATCTCCAGCCGCCGCAGCAACAGATCGCCCAGTGCGCCGGAGACCAGCAGTGTTCCCAGGACGATACCCAAGGCCCAGAAAAGAATATTGTTCTGGCTGTTAAGCGCGGCGATAAGCACAAAGCATGCCACGCCGACAAATACAAAACCGGCGAAGGTCAACTCGTAATACGTCATGTGCCGGTGTTTTTTCATGGCCGCGCTACGCCTTGAACATCTGTGAGAACTTACGCCCTTCCGGCTTGCAACCGGCGCGGGGTGTTACATCGGACAGGGAATATTTTGCAACAATTCCTGCATAATACGAACCGCGGTGGTTATGTCACCGTTGGCCATATAACTTTTGGTAATCACACGGTGCGCGCAAACCGGTACCACCATTTCCTTAATATCATCAGGCGTAACATAATCGCGCTTGTTGACCAGGGCCAAAGCCTGCGCGGCATGGGCTAAAGCCAGGGATCCGCGCGGTGAAATACCCGTGTGCAGCAGTTCATGTTTGCGCGTGGCGGTCACAATATCCATCATATATTCCATCAGTATGGAATCAATTTTCACCTGCGACGTCTGCCCCTGCAGCGATTCAACTTCCTCACTGGAAAGCACCGGATCCAGCGCGTCAAGCCGCTGTTGCCCCGGCTGCTCGCGCAGAATGGCCAATTCACGATCCCGTTCCGGATAGCCGAGCTGAATCCGCAATAGAAAACGATCCAACTGATTTTCCGGCAGGAAATAAGTGCCTTCAAATTCGAACGGATTCTGCGTGGCCACCACCATAAATGGACGCGGAAGCTGCAAGGTCTGTCCATCCACGGAAACGGAATTTTCATTCATCGCTTCCAGCAGACTGCTTTGCGTCCGCGGCGTGGTGCGGTTTATTTCATCCGCAAGGATAATATTGGCGAATATCGGTCCGGGCTTGAACGTAAATTCCTGCCGCTCCTGATTGTAGACGGAAACCCCCAGAATATCGCTGGGCAAAAGGTCCGGTGTAAGTTGAATTCGGCTGAACTGACAGTTGATGCTGCGGGCCAAAGCTTTGGCCAAAACAGTTTTTCCAACACCCGGAACATCCTCTATAAGGACATGACCGCGTGCCAGCAGGCCCACCAGCAGATGCGTAACAACTTCGGGACGTCCGAAGAATACGGTTTGGATATTATTCCGCAGTCTTTCAAGAGCATTCATGCCTGCCGAATTCCTGTCTGGCCCGCGCGGGACCGTGATCCATTGATATCGAACCGCTTGGTTCCGCCCGGCGGCCTCACTGCGAACTCTGTGAAAATCGCTTTACAAGCTTTAGAATTAACGGCTGATCCGGGTTGATCTGCAGGCTCTTGCGCCAACAGGCCACGGCTTTTTGCCGTAACGCCGGATCACCCGTTTCAGATTTTATCGCCGTGGCCATCTCCGCGACGCCAAGACCGTTGAGCGCCGGCGAATAATTCGCGTTGAGTTTCAACGCCGCCTCATACGCGGCGGTGGCACCGGGCAGATCGCCCATCCGATAATATGCATAACCCAATCGCTCCTCCACCAACGCGGACGGGGCGAGTTTTCCCGCGGTTTTCAATACGCGGGAAGCCATCGCATAATGCTTTCCATTCAGATAAACCGCTGCCATATCGAGATAAATCGCCGATTGATGCGGCTTAAGCTCAAGACTTGATTTGAAATAATGGATGGCCTTTTTACCATAATGCGGGTCAACATTGGCGGCTTGGGCGTAAATTGCTCCAAGATTGGCCAACGAAGCAAACGATTTGGCTCCATTCGCCAGGGCACGACGGCCATAGATCACGCCAAACATCGGCTGCCCGGTCTGGGCATACGCAACGGCCAGATTCATCGTGGCATTGGCATTTTCAGGTTCCACCTGCAGCGAGTGCTGATAGGCATTAACGGCACTTTGAAAATTATGTACCGCTTGAAAACTCACACCCAATTCATACCAACTATGAAAGCTTTTTGGATTCAGCGTGACGGCGTGTTGATAATCGTCAATGGCGTTGTGTAATCGCCCCTGTTTACGATAAATATCTCCACGGGCTTCGTACGCCAGCACCATATC
>JAJYGE010000216.1 GCA_021785155.1 Planctomycetota bacterium | reverse complement strand
GATCTGCTGGAAACCTTTTACAACCGCTCCCGGCGTGCCCACGTTTTACCGCACCACATTCAACTACCAGCCAGATCAGGGGTCCTTGCATCTGGTGCTGCGCGCCGCATGGACTGGTCTTGGTGGCGGATATATGTGGATTAATGGCCACAATCTGGGGCGCTATGTGGATCCGGTCATGCCCATGGGGTTGTATATTCCGTCGTGCTGGCTGAAATCTGGCAGCAATTCCCTGGTGATTTTCGATGAACGCGGTCACTCTCCCGAGGGTGTGCATCTGGTAATCGATCACTCTGCCTGTCGACGGCTTGTGACATTACGCTCTTCAAGTATGCAATTCTCCGTGTCAGGCCTTACTGTGACGGTGAATTGAATCAGGGTGGCTGAAATCTAAAAAAAATACGCTGGTGATTTTTGACCAGCGTGGAAACAATCCACGATCGGTCCATTTCGAGCGATTCTTGCTTCGCATTTTCATGGGGCTATAATGCTTCGATAGCTGCGGGTAACGTGGTGGGGAAAAAGTGTAAAGGGCGTATATGACGGAACGCAGTGACGCAATTGGTGGTATTAGTGCTATGTTTCCCTTGAAATTAGAGGGGTTTTCCGCTCTGGCGGAACTGGCGCTGGACTTACGCTGGAGCTGGAACCGCGCAGCGGACGGGGTGTGGCGGCAGCTTGAGCCGGAACTCTGGGCTGAAACCCGCAATCCATGGGTGGTTTTACAGACGACATCGCCGGAAAAACTTCAGGGTCTTTTGGCTGATAAAGAATTTCGTGGTCAAGTTGATGCCCTGTTGCAAACCCAGAAAAGCATGGCCGAGGCACCGGCTTGGTTTAACGAACAACATCCGGATTCTCCACTTACGTGCGTTGCCTATTTCAGTATGGAATTCATGTTAAGTGAGGCGCTGCCAATTTATTCCGGCGGCCTGGGCAACGTGGCCGGTGATCAACTTAAATCCGCCAGTGATCTGGGTGTGCCGGTGGTGGGTGTGGGCTTGCTTTATCAGCAGGGCTATTTCCGGCAACACATTGATCGGGACGGAAATCAACAGGCATTTTATCCTTATAATGATCCGGGGCAGTTGCCGATCATGCCGTTGCGGCAAGCCAACGGTCAATGGTTGCGTCTGGAAATTGCGCTGCCTGGATATTCCATGTGGGTGCGCGTTTGGCAGGTGCAGGTTGGGCGGAGAAAGCTTTATCTACTGGACAGCAATGATCCAGCCAATTCTCCCGTTCATCGCGGTATTACCAGCGAATTATATGGGGGCGGGCCGGAGTTGCGGCTTCAGCAGGAGATGCTTCTGGGAATCGGGGGCTGGAGGTTATTGGAGGCTCTGGGCCTGAATCCGGAGGTCTGCCATCTCAATGAGGGACATGCGGCCTTTGCGGTCTTGGAACGGGCTCGGAGTTTTAAGAATAAAGCGGGTTTGCCTTTCGACGCCGCTTTGGCGGTTACCCGGGCGGGCAATGTGTTTACCACGCACACGGCGGTGGCGGCGGGTTTTGACCGCTTCGCACCGGCACTGATCAGTCAGTATCTGGGGCACTACGCCACAGATAAACTCGGTATATCGCACCATGAGTTGTTTGCTTTGGGCCGACGAAATCCTGCGGATGATAATGAGCCATTTAACATGGCCTATCTAGCTATGCGCGGCAGCGGGGCGGTCAATGGCGTCAGTCGCCTGCATGGGCAGGTAAGTCGGCATTTGTTTTCCCCGCTGTTTCCCCACTGGCCAGTCGATGAAGTGCCGATCAGTTATGTTACCAATGGGATACATGTGCCAAGCTGGGAATCGGCGGCTGCCGATGAGCTTTGGGCCGCAGCGTGCGGTACTGGCCGGTGGTTGGGTAATACCGATGCGCTAGCCAAACACATTGAGGCCATCCCGGACAACCGATTCTGGGAATTGCGCACCACCGGGCGAACGCTGCTTATTGAAGATGTCCGGATTCGGTTATCGCGCCAAATGGCGGCATCGGGAATTCAGAACGATCTGGTGGAAAGGGCGAAACACGTTTTAGACCCCAATGTACTGACACTGGGTTTCGCCCGGCGATTTGCCTCCTATAAACGCCCCAATCTTTTACTGCATGACCGGGAGCGGCTTATTCGTATGCTTACCTGCGCGCGCCGCCCGGTGCAACTGATTATCGCCGGCAAGGCGCATCCCGCGGATCAGGCCGGCCAACGGCTCCTTCAGGAATGGATTCGGTTTATTCACCGGCCGGAAGTTCGTCCGCACGTTGTGTTCTTAAGTGATTACGACATGCGCCTGGCCCAGCGCCTGGTACGCGGTGTGGATGTCTGGATTAACACCCCGCGCCGGCCATGGGAAGCGTCCGGAACCAGCGGTATGAAGGTGCTGGTAAACGGCGGCCTGAATCTTTCAGAATTGGATGGCTGGTGGGCGGAAGCCTATTGCCCGGAGGTGGGCTGGGCTTTGGGGGATGGCCAGGAGCATGATGACGATCCTGCCCGGGATGCCTATGAAGCGAACCAGCTTTATGATCGGTTGGAGCATGAAGTGATTCCCGAATTTTATGCCCACGATGCCAATGGCATTCCAACCGCCTGGGTGGCACGTATGCGGGCGAGCATGGCCCGTCTGACGCCGCAATTCTGCACCAACCGCGCCGTGCGGGAATATACCCAACGGCATTATCTACCCGCCGCCACCAATTATCTCACGCGGGCCGTCAATAACGGAGTGGCCGGCGCGGAGATAGTCAAGTGGCGAAATCGGTTGGATGAAAAATGGGCCGCCGTAAAATTCGGTGAATCGCAAGTCAGCAACAGCGGGAGGCTGCATACCTTTGACACGCAGGTGTATCTCAACGAATTGGATCCCGCTATGGTACGAGTTGAACTTTTTGCCAACGGTCTGGATGGCGGTGCTCCCATCCGGCAGGAAATGAAATACGTGCGAAAACTTACCGGCGCGGCGGGGGGGTATGCGTATAGCGTCCAAGTGCCCACGTCACGTCCCGCCTCGGACTATACTGCCCGAATAATCCCGCACTTTAATGGCGTAGCTGTACCGCTGGAAGTCGATCAAATTATCTGGCAGAAGTAAGTGTCCGTGCGGACAAGCCGCGCGGTGAAAGTGAAGCAAGCGAATGTCGCAATATTCGGAAAAATCGTCCCGGAAAATGGCCTTACAGACCAAGCAGACCGCCGCAGCCCATGCAAAAAATCAGCCGCCCGCCGTTCTAACCATTAACGCCGGCTCCTCAAGCATTAAGTTCGCATTGTATGAAATTGGCGCATCGCCGCGGCGAACTATCAGTGGGAAAATTGATCGCATTGGTCTTAGCGGTACCAATTTGTCAGTGGACAATTTGCGAGGTAAGTTTCAGCGCAGCATTGGCATTAACGCCGAGAGTCATGGCTCGGCAGCGGGATTTTTATTAAATTACCTGGTCTCGCAAAGGGCATTCGCTTCCGTCAAGGCCGTCGGACACCGCGTGGTTCACGGTATGCAATATTCGAAGCCGCAACGGGTAACATCAGCATTGCTGGCCGAACTACGCCGCATTGCCCCTTATGATCCCGATCATCTGCCGCGTGAAATTCAACTGATTCAGGCTTTCCGCCAGAAATACCCGAAACTCCCTCAGGTTGCCTGCTTTGACACCGCTTTTCATCGTGCTATGCCAGCGGTGGCCAAATTGCTGCCCATTCCCCGACGCTATGCGACCAAAGGTGTACAGCGCTATGGTTTTCATGGTTTATCCTATAGCTTTCTAATGGAAGAACTGGTGCGGCTTGGCGACCCGGCGGCCAGAAAAGGTCGTGTGATTCTTGCCCACCTGGGCAATGGTGCCAGTTTGGCCGCTGTCCGTGATGGTAAAAGTATCGACACCAGCATGGGCTTTACACCGGCATCCGGCCTGATGATGAGCACGCGTTCCGGTGATTTAGATCCGGGAATCGTCAGCTACCTGGCACGCCTCGAATCCATGACCGCGGTGCAGTTTGAGCACATGGTGAATCATAAGTCCGGACTGCTGGGCATATCGGCCAGCAGTTCCGATGTACGTGACTTGCTGGCCCGGGAATTAACGGATCCGCGCGCCGCGCAAGCTCTGGACATGTTCTGCTATCAAGCCAAAAAATGGATTGGCTCGTTTGCCGCCGCGCTGGGCGGCGTGGACACCTTGGTTTTTGCCGGAGGGATTGGTGAAAACGCACCGGTTATTCGCCAACGTATCTGTCGGGACCTGGCCTTCCTGGGTATTGCCATAAAGCCTGCACTCAACGCCAGGAATTCCCCGCTGATTTCTGCGCCTGGTGCCCCCGTTGCCGTGCGCGTTATTCATACCGATGAAGAGTTGATGATCGCTCAATCGGTCTCTGGTTTGCTCAAAATAACAATGAAAGGAAGCTAAATAATGACCACCAATACTCTGAATCCGGAAATGCTCGCCAAATTGGATGCCTATTGGCGGGCCGGCAATTATCTCTCTGTGGGGCAGATTTATCTTTATGATAATCCGCTGCTGAAAAAGCCTCTAACCATTGAGCACATCAAACCCATGCTGCTGGGGCATTGGGGTACCACGCCCGGACAAAACTTCATTTACACACATCTCAACCGCGTGATTAAAAAATATGATTTGGACATGATCTATCTGTCTGGTCCCGGCCATGGCGGACCTGCAGTAGTGGGAAATGTATATCTGGAGGGGACATACAGCGAGGTCTACCCCAGTATCAGTCAGGATGAGGCGGGGCTGAAAAAACTCTTCAAACAATTTTCCTTCCCCGGCGGCATTCCCAGCCACGCCGCGCCCGAAACGCCGGGGTCCATCCACGAAGGTGGCGAACTGGGCTATTCAATCAGCCACGCTTTCGGTGCGGTGTTTGATAATCCCGATCTTATCGCCGCATGCGTGGTCGGTGATGGCGAAGCGGAAACCGGCCCGCTGGCCACAAGCTGGCATTCCAATAAATTTCTCAACGCCAAAACTGACGGGGCGGTATTACCGATTCTGCATCTTAATGGCTATAAAATTTCCAATCCCACCGTTCTGGCCCGCATTGAACCCGATGAATTAGAGCAGTTGCTGCGCGGGTATGGATGGACACCCTATTTTGTTGAAGGCCATGAACCGTCTCTGATGCATGAAGCGATGGCTACAGTACTTGATGCGGCCATAGAGCGCATCCGGCAAATTCAACATGAGGCCCGCGTACAAGGCAACACGATGCGCCCTCGCTGGCCCATGATTGTCCTGCGGTCGCCGAAAGGCTGGACTGGTCCGAAAGTTATTGATGGTCTGCCCGTGGAGGGAACGTTTCGTGCCCATCAGGTGCCGCTGTCTGATCCAGCCAAAAATCCCGAACACCTCACGATGCTTGAAGCCTGGATGAAAAGTTACCATCCAGAGGAACTATTTGACGAGCAAGGGCGGCTGAAAACGGAATTGGCCGCACTTGCCCCTAGGGGCCAGCGTCGCATGGGAGCCAATCCCCATGCCAATGGCGGCATACTGCTGCGGGACTTGCGAATGCCCGAATTCCGTGACTATGGCGTGCAGGTTCCCGCGCCCGGAATTGGCGGTATTGGCGATACGCATGTTCTGGGGCCTTTTCTGCGCGATGTGGCTAAACTTAATGCCGCCCCGCGAAATTTCCGTCTGTTTGGTCCGGATGAAACGCTCTCCAATGGTTTGGGAGCGATTTTTGATCTCACCAATCGTCAATGGGATGCGCGCACGGTGCCCAACGATCAATTTCTGGCCATATCGGGCGGCGTACTGGATTCCATGCTCAGCGAGCATCAATGCGAAGGCTGGCTGGAGGGTTATCTGTTGACCGGGCGGCACGGCGTATTTAACTGCTACGAAGCATTTATACATATCGTTGATTCCATGTTTAATCAGCACGCCAAATGGCTGGAGGTCACGCGCGATCTGCCGTGGCGGGCGGATATTTCCTCATTGAATTATCTTCTTTCGTCGCATGTGTGGCGGCAGGATCACAATGGCTTTACGCATCAGGACCCCGGCTTTCTCGATGTGGTCGTCAATAAAAAATCCGATGTGGTGCGGGTTTATCTGCCGCCGGATGCCAACTGTCTGCTTTCCGTCATGGATCACTGCCTGCGCAGCAGACAGTATGTCAATGTGATCGTGGCTGGAAAACACCCCTCGCCGCAGTGGCTGCCCATAGAAGCCGCAGCCGTACACTGCGAAGAAGGCATAGGTATCTGGAAGTGGGCCAGCAATGACAACGGCGTGGAGCCGGATGTGGTCATGGCCTGCGCCGGCGATGTGCCGACATTGGAAATACTGGCCGCCGTTTCCATTTTGCGGCGTGAATTGCCTGATTTAAAAATTCGCGTGGTCAATGTGGTGGATTTAATGAGGCTTCAGCCCAGCAGTGAACATCCGCATGGACTAAGCGATGCGGATTTTGATT
>JAJYGE010000410.1 GCA_021785155.1 Planctomycetota bacterium | reverse complement strand
AAAAAGGTTCCTAAAAAATCTTTGCGCACGACAAGGAAATTGACGGATTGTGGCACAGGCATGCACAGATCGACCGACGCGGATAAATTGGCATCTCATATATTCATTAAACAGGAGTCGCTTATGAAATATTTCTCCGGTCTTGCCATGCTCATGCTGGTTATACTTGGCACTGGTCGTATCGCAACTGCGGCCAATGCTTTTTTTCTTAAAAATGGGGATCGCGTATGCTTTTATGGCTACAGCATTACCGCCCAGAGGTATTACACCACGGATGTGGAAACTTATGTTTTGACGCGCTATCCAAAACTTAAAGTTACATTTGTGAATTCCGGCATTGGCGGCGACCGTGTAACCGGTGGCTGGGCCGGGCCGATTGATCTGCGGCTGAAACGGGATGTATTTGCTTTCAAGCCCAATGTCATTGTCTACCTGCTGGGCCAGAACGACGCGGGGTATAAGCCTTATGACAAGCGCACATTTGATATTTACCGGCGCGGTTTGAAACATATTTTACATTCGCTGCGCTCCCATCTGCCCAAGGTTCGCATTGTGCTTATCAACTCCACCCCGTGGGATGATTTTACCCATCCACCGGGATTCATGCTCGATCCGAAGGCCAAAGGCAGCTACAACAACGTACTGCTCCGCTACGGTCAATATAACCGGCAACTGGCCAAGCGCGAGCATCTGTTTTTGGTTGATTTTAACGCGCCGCTGGTGGCCGTACTGAAGAAAGCCGCAAAAATAAATCTGAATCTGGCCCGGACGATTATACCGGGGCGCATTCATCCGTCCGCGGCAGGCCATCTGGTGATGGCTCAAACATTACTCAAGGCGTGGGGTGCGCGGGCAACAGTTACATCCGTACGCATCAACGCGGAGGACCGGCATGTTGGAAAAGCGGTGAATACCGCGGTAAGCGGCGTTGCGGATTCCCACGGCACACTTTCCTGGCGGCAATTGGATGGATCTCTGCCCATGCCAATTATGTCACTGCACGACACATGGCCCCTGTTTGCTCCGCAGGGTCTCTGGCCCGCGCGCAGACCGAACTTCACGTACACCAATCCCACCACGGCCCTGGTGGTCAAGGAGTGTGGATTTTATCACGCCCTGGATCGAGAGACCTTGCGGGTGACACATTTAAGTGCCGCTACATATCAATTGCGGATTGATCGCCAGGTAATTGGTGCCTTCAGCAGTACCGATCTGGCGCATGGCATTAATTTGGCCCGATTTTCAACCCCGATGATGGCGCAGGCCTACCGGGTTTTAGCGCTGGCCTGGCAAAGAAATCAAGTGCGATTTGCGGGTTGGCAGCAGGTGCAGCTTCCTATGGCCAATATTTTTCATCGTCCGACTTTTTTCCACGCGAACCGGGGTCCGATTTTCCCGGTAGATACCCAATCCGATCCGGCGGCGCGCGTGGCAGTTCAGAAGATTATGCGTGGATTTTCCGATTTGGAGCATGTCGTAGCCGTAGCGGAACGGCAGGCCGCGCAAGCTGTACCGCACCGTTACACGCTGATTCCGATAACCCGGTAAGCGACAATCATGCCGGTGGCGACGGCCGGGGCGCGCAAGCAAGGCACCACGGACCTGACTGCGTTTTGGGCCACAAATGCAGGGGCAGTTTTGGGTTCAAGCGGTAATCTTCATTTATTGGGGTGCAGGTTTCATATCTGCGTACATTACAACGGCAGACTGGAACGTCTACACCACAATACTTCAACGTGCCATAGCGGTGCCGCGAAAAGCGTCAGACACACGCTCCCGCGTAAGGTTTCAGGTGCCCGAAAGCGAAAAAATTTGATAAAAAGTGGTACAGCTTTGATGAAAAGTGGACCTAGTATTGGCTTGACATACGGTATACACTATATCTTGTTGATGCATGATGTTCTGCCGCTGATAATCGTCAAGGAAGAGCGGAGAGCGTCGTGCCAGTTGCAGCGCGTTTTGTTTTGCTCAATTTGTTTTGTTAGGTTCTCTTTTTTCAGGAGTAAGAGACATGATTTCAGTAACATCCAAATCACGGCGGAGTATCACCATTCTTTCAGCGGGAGCGGCGGCGCTGCTTTTAACGGGCTTGGGAGTTTCCAAGGCGGAAGCGACCGTTACCACGCTGAACTGGGATCCCGGCTTGAGCCACACCGCCGCAGGAAGCGCGGGTAGTGGCAACTGGGACACCACGACCTCGAACTGGTCCAACGGAACATCGGACGTGGTGTGGAATAGTGCCGACGCGGCGGGATTTACTGCTGCCGGGACTGGAAGCGGAACGTACAGCGTTGCCGTGACGAATGGCATCTCCGCTGTCGGCATGACCGTCGGTAGCGGCACGGCACTGAATAACTACACCTTCCAAAGTGCCGGAAGCGGGTCATATACGCTTACTGATTCGGGAGTCTTCGCAGTCAAAGGAGGAACGGTAACGATCCAAAACCTCACCATTGATAACACCGCTTACGGTGCTACTACTAATACTAATACCCCGTCACTGATATCGGAAGCTTACACCGCAACACTGGACATCGGAAGCGGCGGCTATCTGGAGGGGGAAAACGTTGCAGCCGGCTTGGGTGGAACCGGGCCGGGCGTTATTAACGTGAACAGCGGGGGAAAGTTATCGGAGGCCAGCCGAATTCAAATTAATTACGGCGCAGGGCAGTCCAGCGGCAATGAGCTGAATGTTAACGGTGGAACCGTCAACATGTCTGGTGGTATAGCATTTCTCACCGACTCAAGCAAGGCAAACAGCGCAGGCGTTATGAACGTCGGCACCGGCGGCACCGGCGGCACCGTTACCGTGAGCCAAATCAGCAGCGGCAGCGTCGGCAGTACCGGTACCGGGCAAACGGGAACTCTGAACGTCGACAGCGGCACAGTCACGGCGACAGCCACGCCATCAATTACCTCCGGAAGCACCACGGCTACCATTTTGGTGACCACCATCGTGAACTTGAACGGCGGCACGCTTTCGGTTCACGACATTACGGAGTCACTGAATAAAGCGGCAACCGGCAGTACGGCGTCACCGAATACCACTATCGTGAATTTCAACGGCGGCACTCTGCAGGAAAATAATGGTAATAACGGCCTGATTGCTAATCCCGATAACACCACATATACGCCGACGAGTCTTAATGTGCTGGCTGGCGGGGCGGTCATTGACACCAATGGATGGACCACCGCGATTTATAATCCACTGCTCAACGGCACAGGTGGTGGCGCTGATGGCGGCCTGAAAGTGGTCAACAGCGATCCGGGCCGGACCGGTGGCCCCGGCTCGCTGGCAGTGACAGGCGCCAACACCTACACCGGGCCGACGGAGATAACGACAGGGGCGGAGTTGGTTCTGCTTGGTCATACCTCGACCAGCGCCGCCGGCGGCTTCAACGGTTTGGCCACCATCGCCAATACCAGCCTGCTGCAGATTGACTCCGGCGGCACGCTAAATATGGCTGCGGACTACATGCCTGGTCCACAGTCAGGCCATCCGGCGACTTCCGCAGGCTCGGTCCAGCAGCAAATCAGCGTCGGAGGATTGAATCTGCAAGGAGGTACTTTAGACTTCGGCTTTTACGGCGGCAGCGTGCAGGAGATACTGGCCGGCACTCCCGCATCGGTCAGCGGAACTAATATCATCAATTTGTCTGATTTAAGTGGCGGAACCGCGGCGGTTCCGACTGGCCAGACGTATACACTCATTTCCGATGCCGCCGGCGGGCTAGATCCTGGCATTGGGCCGTTCTTCGTGTTTGCCAACGGCTCAACCACCGGAACGATGACTTTCGGCACCAACACCTATACGGGAACGCTAAACAATACGGGCACCGCCGTAACGTTGACCGTCAGCGCGGTACCAGAACCGACGGCCGTGGCGCTGCTGGCGCTGGGCGGATTGGGCTTGCTGTTGATTCGCCGTCGCAAGCCTGCCGCCTGATGCGGTGATACCGGATAATTATTCAAGGGCGGACCCCAATGTATCCGCCCTTTTTTATTTTGTTTGAAATGCAGAAAACGGAAATTGTCCGGTGCGCTGCGGTGATGGTCAAGAATGAAATCAGTGCACCACATCGGAGGCCCGTAATCGCCGGGATTGCCATGGGGCTGAAATGTTTCGTATGCGCGGTGGCGGCTTAAGCCGGTGCATTTTTTGTGGTGCAGGTTGTCTTAACTGCGGGCGTTGCAACGGCGTACCGGAAAGTCTGCACTACAAATTTGGGGGACATAATGGGGGTAGACTGGAATTGGAATCATCCAGTGTTGGATAATGACCGGCCCGCGAACGGCTGTCCCGAACGACTATGACCCATGATATTGTGGGATTGTGAAGGCGGCCAGCCGCCGCTGAAAATCCAGCCAGTTGCGCCGGCGTTGAGGAGTCCAGAAAACTTCCGCCGCCGCGCACAGCCGCGGAAACGTCTGCCGCCACAGAGCGCTTAAATTGGGAACATGCCCCGTCCATAGATTGGCTTGCGCACCAAGCAGCCGGGGCCGCTGTGTGGCTGCCAAACCGGGCCAATCCGGATCAAATGAATAGACCCGTTGCAGGGAGGTCCATTTCAGCGGGTAGTCAAAATACAGGTACTTGGCGGGGCAGCGGACCACCTGATGTCCGCTTTCGGCCATTGCCGCCGCCACATCCAGCGGGGATGGCGAATGCCAATCCATGGCAATCATTCCCGGCGGAGATAAATGCGGGCTGCTGTGCCAGGATATCATTTGCCGCCCCAGCGCCGTGACCATTCGGGATATGCGATCCTCAAAATAGCCCTGCAACGCTTCCATCAACTTCATGTCAATATTTCCCGGCCGGACATAACGTTCGCGCCAGCAATATTTTCCCGGTGCCGGTTCAAGGCGCAGCCGACGTATCAGCGCCTGGCAGGCTTTTGAATTTTGCCAGTTGCAATAGTCCACTTCATCGCCACCGGTATGCAGGTAGGGGCCGGGAAACATTTCAGCGGTCCGGCCCAATACTTCGGATAGAAAATCAAACACCCTGGGTTTACCCGGGTCCATGGTGGGGTACTTGCGCGGAATGCTGTGTGCATTGTTTGAGCACGCGAGCCAAGGGTAGGCCCGAACTGCCGCAATGCAGTGGCCAGGCATTTCTATTTCCGGAACAACAATAATGTGTCGCCTGGCGGCATACGCCACCACCGCATGGATATCGGCCTGGGTATAAAAGCCGCCGTATAGTCCTTGGGCATTGAAATGCCGACTGGCGGAGCGCGGAAATCCGAAGCCGATGGCTGGTCGCCAGGCCCCGATGGTGGTCAGACGCGGGTATTTGTCTATGGCCACGCGCCAGCCGAAATTGTCGGTTAAATGCCAATGGAAAATATTGAGTTTCAGACGTGCCATGGCGTCGATTAATTGTTTGACCTCACCGACATCAAAAAACATCCCACTGACATCCACCATGTAGCCACGCCACCGCAAGCGCGGAAAATCCTCAATGTGCGTGGCGGGAACCTCCCAGCCGCCACCGGGCCCACGGCGAACCAGTTGCAATAAAGTCACAATGCCGTTGAATAGTCCATGCGCATGGGATGCGCTCACGGCGACGCCTCGGCCATCGGGCAAAACCACGAGCCGATAGGCCTCCATTTGCCGCCAATGCGGCCCGGTATGGATTGGTGCGGCCACCAATCGCAGGGTGATGGTATGGCGGTGAGAGCCATTTCGCGTGGCCAAAAGATGTAATCCCAGGCGTTGACGGACGGTTTCGATAAGATAAGTTGTCAATTCAGAAGCCTGCGGCCCGGCGTGCGAGGCATCAATTGTCGTGCCGTTGGAAACTGCAAACGGTGGGGAAGTCAAACTCTTTACTGATGCCGGCCAGGGGATCAGACCGGGGAATGACGGTGTTTCGCCCTGGCTCAGCGACCAGGCATGAAAATCGTCCGGACGAACAGTATCCGCCAGCATCAGCCCGGTCATCGCCGCACCGGCTTGCCTGATGATATTACGTCGTGATGGATTCATAAACACACGTTTCAATTATACCGTGATGACTCAACCGTAACGACCGACGCCAAGCGGGTTACAGCCTCTTTCGGTGTAAGTTGATTCAATAATAGATTGCCATCTATACCTTGAACTGGCCCGAGTAATGGCCGGGATTGTCAGCACGCCAGCCCTCTGTGCCACAATCCATCAAATTCTTCGCAGCGTGCAAAGATTTTTTAGTGGCGTTTTTCGGCACAGTTTTCCAAAAATCCGTGCTCCGTCGTCGCGTTTTGGTATCTCCGTGACTCCGCGTAACATTTTGGTTGCGGCGGCAGCCGCGCTGGGACACCCGTAAATGCGGGTTGGCGCTATTGGAGGATTAAGTTAAGGGATATCATCATCCGCAACCGTCTTGGCGTTTCACCCATGTGCATGTATTCTTCGGTCGACGGCGGTGCCACGGACTGGCACCTGGTGCATCTG
>JAJYGE010000049.1 GCA_021785155.1 Planctomycetota bacterium | reverse complement strand
ACGATTTCCAAGAATGCATAATAGAGGAAAGTGTGACGGCCGCCGCAGGCGTCGTTAAGGCATGTACATGATTGGGCATAATGACCCATGCGTGAAGGGTGTAGCGATCCCCATTGAAGTGATTCAGTGCGTCGGCTACGACACGCGCCACGTTCGGCTGGCTTAGCCAGCACACGCCCATGCCCTGATCCAAGGCGGCTTCAATGCGTTGCCGGCGCTGGTCTGCCAAATCAGGTGCATCGCGAAGTTCCTCTTCCCACTGCGCCAGAAGTTGCTGCGGGAGACTGTCGCAGAGGCGCAGCACCACATGAATCGGCCGATCTCCCGGATCCCAATGTGGCAGATAGCCCCGCGAATGCCAACCGTTCTTCTGAAGCGGATTTTTCCGTAACGCAGGCGTCCCGCCTGCTTTTGTTGCAGACAGGATGTCTGCGTTACGGGTTATCACAACCGCTTTGGGGGCAGACAGGATGTCTGCGTTACGGTTACTCATTGTTTCCCTCCGCCATGTCAAACAGGGACGAGCCATTTTCCGCCGCCTGTTTGCGGCGCTGGGCTTTGGTTCTGGGGTGCGGCGTGCCGTGTACCGCAGGCGTCCCGCCTGCTTCTGATGCAGGCAGGATGCCTGCGTTACTTTCCGGTGCTTTCACCGGCAGATTCTGAATCTCCAGGCTGTAATCATCATGGCCCCATTCGCATTTGGCCAATACGGCTTTCGGGATTTTTTTAACGGTCAAATTCGGAAAATCACCGGCCTTGATACCGCGAAACGCGCCACAGCAGACCAGCAGCGTCCGGGTCGGTCCGACATCCTCGGATAATTTGGCCAATTGCTCATAAGAAAGCGTTTGCGTGGTCACGTAGATAAAATCATTTTCCGTGGAATGGCCCTGCTGCCAATAATCGCTGGTGCTGGGGGCGTAAATAAAACCTTCCAGCTTGCACATCGCCTCCGCGAGCATGGCGGAATTAAATTCCTTGCTGATAACCAGATTGCCAAACTGGTCTTTTTCCAACAACGACGGCCCCACGCGGTAATAGCGGAAGCCACCACCGCCCTGCCAGCCGACCGATTCGGTAATGCCGCCGGGGTCGGTGCCGTCAATAACTTTCTTCAGCCGTGGAATAATGTGGGTGTGGCAATGCTCACCAAGCTCCACCATGATCCACTTGCGGCCCATTTTATGGGCGACAGCACCAGTGGTGCCGGAGCCGGCGAAGGAATCGAGAACCCAGTCGCCGGGATTGGTGGCGAGGGCCAGGATGCGGTGGATGAGACGTTCGGGCTTGGGGGTTGCAAAAATGTCCACATCGTTAAAGTGTTTGGCCTCTTTTTTTGCCTGCTCGTTGTCGCCGACCTCATCACGAAGCCATATTGTACGGGCGACGATCCCGTCCCGAACCTCTGTGAGGAACCGCTTTAGGCTGGGCTTGGCATCGCCATTGGGGCCGAACCAGAGCCGGTTATCCGCACGGAGCCTCTCGATCTCATCTGGTGGGCGGCTCCAACTCCTTCCCGCTGCCGGGGATACTTGTTTTCCAGACGGCGTTGTGATCGGATAGAAGTCCCGGTCACGGTGCTCGGCTCTGGTAAGATCGCTTGGTTTCCACAGCCCGCGTGCGTCGTTGTCGGGGTTCTTGTATGCCGCGTCCTGCTTCTCACCACGGGGCAGGAGATTCCAAGCCCAGAATTCGGTTTCTTTGGTCCAGATCAAGATGTGATCGTGGTCCGATGAAAGGCCCTTCTCGTTGTTGCCTGGAGAATATTTTTTCTGCCACGCAACATCTGCGACGAAGTTAGGACGCCCGAAAATCTCATCGCACATCACCCGAAAATAATGAGATTCGTTGTCGTCGAGCGTGACCCAGAGGCTTCCATCTTGCCGTAGCAACCGGCGTAACAACTCCAGCCGATCGCGCATCAGCGAAAGCCAAAGCGAATGTTCAATGCCGTCATCATAATGCGTAAACGCCGAGCCGGTATTGTACGGCGGATCAATGTAGATACATTTAATCTTGCCCGTAAATTCCTGCTCGAGCGCCTTGAGCGCCAGCAGGTTGTCGCCAAAGATCAGGCGGTTGTCGAAGAAGTCCTCACGCGGAGGCGCGGTGGCCGCAGAGGTTGGGGATTGTTTTCCAGTGTTCTCCGCGTTCTCCGCACCTCTGCGTGGCCCAGCCGTCCGGAACCCCGCGTGGTAGCTTTTCGCCGGGTCTTCGATAAGAATCCGCGGCTCCAGCTTTGGCCGGATGTCCTTTCCGATCCAAGTAAGTTCAAGTTTGGGTTTACTGTTAGCCATGGGTGTGCAGTATAAGCGATCAGCTTTCGGCGGTCAGGTGTCGTCTTCTGTACCGCAGGCATCCTGCCTGCTTTGGCCGCAAGGCTTGGTGGTGGAACGGACGGAAGTCCCACGCGGTTTGGGGCGCACCCCGCCCCATCGGAGGGCCTGCTGGGAACGCAAGTCTGTTTGGCTGGGAGCAAGAGGCCTTCGCTGCGGGGCTGCTGCCGATTGCGGCGGCCTGAGCGTTCCTGCGGTGATGTCCCGCTCAGCTTGGGCGGACGCCGCGGGCTTCTCCCTGCCGATTAGGCGAACGCCGCTTTTGCGGCGGGTGTTCGCCGCCGCCGAGCCACTCGCCCGTTGCAAGCCATATCTCGTAAAAAAATAGCCACTCACTTGCCCAAGGGATTATCGTCTCTGACAGAAATTTGCTCGCCGTGAATTCGTACCGCTCGGGGTGGAACAGACACAGGCTGCCATCTGAGTACCTGTGCGGGCATTCCCTGGCTCCGCGCTGTTGCAATGCTGGTGAGATGACTCGAGGCTCAGGACAATGGCCTATCATGTATTTGACTTGTAGCGTGTAGTCGTCGCTGAGCGCCGTGGGCCTGATGATTCCGCGCCAGCAGAGTATTTCGCGCCTTACTCTGCACTTGGACTCCGGGAACATCTTATTCAGATTCCCCTGCTGCGCCTGCAGTGAACGTCTTTCAGTGGGTGGTTTCCACATCGCCGTAAAACCTGTGTTCTGGAATAATAATCCCGCCGCCGGACGTCAATCCGGCGAGTTCTGAGCTAATCGCGAGCCGGCCATTCGTGCGCTGCTTGGCCATAGAGGTGGCATATTCATTTAGCGCTTTGCTGACACTGGCTCCTCCAAACATCAAGCCAGCCACGGCGGGGAACCCTTTCAGGTCTGCGCCTGCTGTCTTCTCGATATCTTCGCTTGCCGTATTCAGCCAATCTCGAAACGCCTTTGCGCGCTCGGGATTATCCTGCCATTTTTCAGCAAAATTCTCCGCAGGTACTACTGGGTTTGCTACCCACAGCACGCCCTCGCGTTCTTCGATGCCACTTTGCATGTTTCCCAGGATGCGCTGGACTGTCTCCAAGAGGGTACCCGCTGGTTCGTACACGAGTGCGGCGAGGGTGGTAATAATGATCGAGATGGGCCTATTTTCCTCTGCAAGGCCGCCCTTGCGTTGCGTCGCGTACCACGCGTCGCGGTGCCGCTTTAATAGCTGCACGGACCGCTGCAGGGGAGTGGGAACGTGTGGGGGACGAATGGGTTCTACCTCGACACCCTCGCGAGCGGCGAAGGCCGCCATTTTCGTGGCACCTATCTTGGTGCGCTCCGTGAACCAATTCGCGTAGGCCTTTGGATTTGTCGGTAGCCACAACCTTATTTCTCTGTCGGAGATGAGCAGGCTTTCCCCGCAGCAGATTTTGCTGTTGGAATGTCCGTCCGGATCGGGGATCGCCGGAAGCACGTCCATGTGGAACTGATTCGGGTAGTTTAGTGTTATGCATCGGCCCTTCTCCACGAGCTCGATATTCGATCCGTCCCGCTCATTGCGACACTTAACGTAGCGTCCCAACTGCTCCTTGGCGCTGGTCTTGAGTTCTTCTTGTGTGACACTCTGCTTCTGCAGGTTTCGAACGTAGACAATGTCGAAATCGAACTCCCCGTTTGGCGTTACGGGTTTCACGACCGTTCCAAGCCGAAGCGATCCTTGCGGATAAACATCCGATTTGCCAAGTCGTCGTCCGAGATTGTCCCAATTCAGCCATTCTCCCAGGTGGTTGTACTCGCGCTCCGCCGCATCATGAAGCGGCTGCGGGACGTCAAGATCATCGGTCATGTGCCCGAGTATCTCACTGGTCTGGGCTGCGCGGTTATCGGGCATTACTGGCTCCTAATATATTCGCAGGTTTGGGCGTCGCTCCCTCGGATTGGGGAGTGGTGTGGAGCGGTGAATACTCCCTGGCTTTATGGCCTTGAAACCGGCACCTGAACTCCGGGGACAATTCGCGACTGCAAGTGGAGGCGTACGATAGGTGCGATTCTGTGTTGCATTTATCCAGCTTGAACATCCCTGCCGGAACAACAGGGTTTACACGGAGAAAGTGCGCCTTTCCCAGCATTAGCTCCGCCATACCGTTCGCAGCAGCGTCTTGCGCTTGCAACATGACGTCCGTTGCTGGCTTCGCCCATTGCGCGATACCGCCCCAATTCAAGCAGGAACGTCGGGCAATGGTCTCGGCAGTCGTCCCCACGCTGAAAATGTTGACCTCGCCCAGTGCAGCTCCCAAGACGCCGCATGCTTCAACGACTGCTACCATTGCTGGATTGTTCGCCCAAACTCCACCGTCGACCAATCTAATTCCATCAACCTCACAGAAAACTGGGAAGTAAGTCGGAGCCGCGCCAGTTGCCATCGCGACCTGCCACGCGGGTACGCGGTGGTCGCGCCGAAAACGCTCGTGATGTGGAGTTTTGAATACATGTACGGCACCCCGGCCCAGATCGTACGCGGGGACCACCAGCCGCTTACGGCTTTCACCGAATCTTCGCTCACCGAACCGCCGTTGGAGGGCGGCGGCCAGACACGCCGGGCCGTGTTTGCGGTAGACCGAATGCTTGCAAGCTGAAATGACTTTTTTTGTCCGAAATATTTTCGGGGCGTCCAGAGTGTAGAAATCAACAATTTCTCGTGGCGAAAGCCCAAGCCCCAGGGCGATGGCAATAATTCCGCCCGTCGAAGTTCCTGCGATCAGGTCGAAGTGGTCGACGATGCGCACGCTGAGATCGCGTTCAAGGTTGGCCAGGATTGCTGCGGCAAAAAGCCCCTTCACGCCTCCACCGTCAAGCGATAGGATTTGAAGGGGGCCATCCCATTTATCATTAGCGTTCATTGCTTGGTACTCCAGCAGTGCAATGGCTGCCTCCGCTCGGCGTTAACCCGTTGGCTCGTTGTTTCTTCGAGGACGTGATATGAAAATGTCGTGCCTTCCTGGTTCGTAGAAATATTAATAAATTGCTGGCTTAGATCGCTCATTAATTGGCTGACTCGGTGGTCACCAGTGGCCTCGGTCACGGAGTTGATAGTTGCGTACCAGAGATGCGAAACTGTTGGCGGCATAAATTCACTTTCTCGAGGCGGGCCGGTATTTTCCTGTACCCCAAAATACAGGACATCGCAAACGGCGTGCCAATAACTACATATGGATATTTGAATTGAAAATACAGCAAGATGTGGTGGGTATGTGCCAAAATGGCAGAAAAATGGAGAGCATTCTCTGGGGCTCTGGGATAATCTGCCTGCTTGGCATGTGTTGGGTTAAAAATTGGACGGCGCACGTGATAGTGCCCGAACTGTCCCGGCGAGGGGCCTGCTGATTTAGTCAAAAATCTTGACCGCAACTGGCCTTGGCTCTCTAAAAATGGGGGTGGAGTTGCACAAAACAGGGTTAAATCGACAGGCCCCGAGGCGAAACGGTTTTTTTGGGGTGGGGAATGTGCGGGCGTGTTGGGTGGTGGGATTTACGCAAAAATTTGCTTGGCCGGAGCGTCGCGTTTCGGAGGCGGGTGTTATGAAGCAGTGCTGGGCTGCCTGGCGATTTTGCGGCCATGTTCCGCAAGCCGATATTTTTGCAGCCGGCTGTTGGGTTTGTCGGGCAGCGTGTGCTCAATCGTCCCCTGACCAAGAAGTGTGCGAATTACTTTGTTGAGTTGGCCCGATACTATCTTCTGACCAAGGCTTGCGGCAATTTCGGCCTTGCTTAGGGGTTGTAATTCGAGTAACAATATCACCCGTTGAGACAGCGACTCTGGCTGCGACTCTGGCCGCGACTCTGGCTGGGGCTCCACCCTTCGGTCCGGAGTTACCATTTGCGCCTTGAACGTAACGATTAAAAATCCATGGCGATCCTCGAATACCGGCGCTGCCACTGCGTTCTGTTTACACATGGTAATCACCCGGTTTGTTCCGCGGCCCCAAACCTCGACCGCTCCAGTACGGTGGAAAGCCCCAGCGACAAGCGGATTAGTAGGCTTTGAATCGTGCCGCCCGGAAAGCTGTTCCACTGTGACCCCCGTCGGAAGTCTTCCGCAGCTTCGTATTTCGATCCTATCGTCAAACACGGCAATCCTCCTCGCTTCGAGATCGG
>JAJYGE010000274.1 GCA_021785155.1 Planctomycetota bacterium | reverse complement strand
AGGCCCGTTGATAACCCCCATCGTGGACTTGTTTGGACAAAGTTAATATAATCCATGGGATTTATCCGCGACTGAAGTCGGCGGTGAGGGTTGGGTGTATGCAATATTTTCTCGTGAGGCTTGTTTATCAACACCATGAAATTTGATTCATCCGAAAAACGTTCGGAGTTGCCGCCTGATACACTGTTTTCTCCTGAATCCGCCTCGTCGGCCGATCTGATCGCCGGCCCGGCTGCCGCGACGGAAGCAACCTCCGCAGATGATTCCGCAGGAACCGGGAAGCCGCGTCGTCGGCGCGGTGGCAGAGGGCGTGGTGGCCGGGGGCGCGGAAAGTCCGTTCGCCGCAAAGCTCCGGTACCCGCCGCCGAACCAGTCGCCCCGACAGCACCGGCACCGGAGGCCAATGCGATTCTACCTGCGGTCTATCAGCCCGCAGATGCGCAGCAATTATTGCCTGAATCACCCGAATCGCGTGCGGTTGATCAACCGGTGCCGACAATTTCGCCTGCGGCAACGGAACATCGCCTTGAGCCCGGTACGCCGGAAGATCAACGCGTGACCCCGGCATCCGGGCCATCGACTCCCGTATCCGGTTCAACCGGCAGTGCCGGCTATTCCACCCAACGTCCCAACCCGGAGCGCCTCGTGGCTCGCGCCGCCCCCGGGCTGACACGGCATCCTGGCCGCCGATCTTTCAGTCAGGGAAAAGTGCGGCATCAATTCCGCCCTACCGGCACGTCGCGCAGCATGACTTCCAGCGGAATATCTGATTCGCTTTTGCCGGATCTGGTGGCTCCGGCGTCCGTGCATCATCATGCCGGCAGACGACACGCCGATCCGGCCCGGCAACATCCGAAAGCGGAAATCGCACCTCCAGCTTCACCGGAACCGCAATCACCCGCGCCGCCGGAAACGCTTTCCGCCGAGCCGGTGGATTCAGATTTAGCCGCTCAAACTGATATAGAATCGCCGGAACTTGATCCGGTTGATGGCGAAGTTGAATCGCAAAAGCCCGTCGCCCGGAAGAAAGGCCCGCCCCGCATCATGCTGGTGAATGTGGCCGATTCCGAAGAAGTTCGCATCGCCATTGTTTCTCAGGGCGTGCTGGAAGAACTTTACACCGAACGCTCCAGCCATGATCTGCACGTTGGCAACATTTACAAGGGCCGCGTGACCAATGTTGAGCCCAGCATACAGGCGGCCTTTATTGATTTTGGAATCGGCAAAAATGGATTCCTGCATATAAGTGATCTGCATCCGCAATATTTTCCGCAGCACCATAAATCCACCGCCAAAATGCATGCCGCCGGCGCAAAAAAGGCTGATGCTCCGCAATCCGCGGATGGTCAACAGGCCGTCGAGCCGGATGTTGCCGCCAATTTTGAAGAAATGGGAGGCGAGATAGATGAATTATTTGATGAAGATGCGGACATCCATGTGGATAACGACCACATAGCGCCCATGGAGCGTGTGGGCCGAAAAACCCCACGCCATTCGCGCCCGCCGATTCAGCAATGCCTGCGGCGCGGCCAGGAAATTATTGTTCAGGTAACGAAAGAAGGCATCGGCACGAAAGGCCCCACGCTGACGAGTTACATCAGTGTGCCGGGTCGATACCTGGTGATGATGCCCGGTATGAGCGCTTTGGGCGTATCGAGAAAAATCGCCGATGATGAACAGCGTCGGGCCATGAAACGCCTGTTACGCGAGCTGAATCCGCCGGAAAATCTCGGCTTTATTATCCGCACCGCCGGTATGGACCGCACCGCCCGTGAACTCCAGCAGGATCTGCATTTTCTTGTGCGCATCTGGAAGCGTATTACCCATCGCCTTGATACGCAGCGCACGCCCGCACTGCTTTACGAAGAAAGCGATCTGGTGATCCGCAGTATTCGCGATCTGGCCGTGCAGGAAATGGACCGCATTGTCGTTGATGAACCGGATGTCGCCGAGCGTGTACGTGATTTTCTTACCATCGCCAGTCCGGATTCCAGCATTGTTGAACTGTATCAGGATCCCATGCCGCTGTTTATCCGGTATGGCGTGGAACGGGAAATAGAAAAAATTAACAGCCGCCGCGTGGAAATGCCCAATGGTGGATCGCTGGTTATTGATTCCACCGAAGCTCTCGTGGCGGTGGATGTGAATTCCGGACGCTACCGCGAACAGCGCGATGCGGAACTTACCGCGTACAATATCAACAAAGAGGCCATTGTGGATTTGTGCCGCCAGTTGCGCTTACGCGATCTCGGCGGCGTGATTGTCATTGACTTTATTGACATGCGGGAAGATCGGCACAAGCGGGAAATTGAGCGTCTGCTGCGTGATGAATTGCGCAATGACCGCGCCAAAACCAAAGTGTTGCGCATGAGCCAGTTCTGTATGATTGAAATGACCCGCCAGCGCGTCAAGCCGAGCCTGAAGCGTGGCATTTACCAGGACTGCCCGCATTGCCGGGGTGCCGCGCTGATTAAAACACCCGAAAGTGTCACGCTGGACGTCATGCGGCGTTTGGCGGCGGCCACTTTGCATAAAGACATCGCCCGCATTGAATTGAAGGTATATCCCACGGTCGCAGGGTATCTGCTGAATAAAAAGCGCCGCGAACTTGTGGCCATGGAAGACCGCACGGAGAAAAAAATTGTCATTACACCGGACTCCGCATTGCCCGATGATTCTGTGCTTATTGAAGCCTATGACATTCGCGGAAATTTAATCAACATCGCCGTGTGAGATTTTGACACGGTGGTCATTATTCCGCTTCCGATTGATCCACACGTCTGATTTTCGCGCCCAGGCTGTTGAGGCGTTCTTCAATTTTTTCATAGCCGCGATCAATGTGATACACTCGGTTAATGGTAGTTGTGCCGCGCGCCGCCAGTCCCGCCAGCACCAGAGCCGCTGAAGCCCGCAAATCACTGGCCATTACCGGCGCTCCAATGAGCTGCTGTTCGCCTTCAATAATTACCGTGGCTCCCTCGCGGTGCATCCGCGCGCCGAGGCGCGTTAATTCCGCAACGTGCATAAACCGATCTGGAAAAATCTTTTCCGAAACAATGCTGTTGCCGTTGGCCATCGACAGCAGCGCCATAAACTGCGCCTGCAAATCGGTGGGGAAACCGGGATAGGGTTGCGTGGTAATAATCGCTGCTTCCAGCCTTCGCGCGGATGCGACCGTTACGCCGCCGCCGCTTTTTTCCACAATAACGCCGATGCTGCGCAGCTTATCCACCGCCGCCATTAAATGATCAATGCGGACATTATCAAGATTCAATTCGCCATTGGAAATCGCCGCCGCCACCATAAATGTGCCCGCTTCAATACGATCCGGGATAATCCGGTGCTCTGCGCCATGCAGAGCGGCAACACCTTCTACAGTAATCCGCGGTGTCCCGTGCCCGGTAATGTTGGCCCCCATGACATTGAGATAATTGGCCAGGTCCACAATTTCCGGTTCACAAGCCGCACATTCAATGACCGTTGTGCCTTCCGCCAGTGTCGCAGCGCTCATCACGTTGGCCGTGCCCAAAACAGTCGAGCCAAAATTTCCGCCCAGAAATACTTCCGCGCCGTGAAGCTTGCTGGCATGGGCAATAATATCCCCACCTTCGAGCTCAATGGTTGCTCCCAAGGCCCGCAGGCCGCGCAGGTGGATATCCACCGGACGGTCTCCAATGGCGCAGCCCCCCGGCATGGAAACCCGTACATGCCCGCGCTTCGCCAACAGCGGGCCTAATACACATATACTGGCCCGCATTTTTCGTACGACATCATACGGCGCATGGGAGCTATTTTCGTCAATAACCTCAATTTCCAGCTTGCCATCGGCTCGCCGCTCCACGCGACAACCCAGGAGCTTGAGCAATTCAATCTGACTGCGGATATCCTGTAAATTAGGAATGTCTTCAATGAGCGATTTGCCGCCCGCCAGCAGCGCCGCCGCCATCACAGGCAATGCCGCATTTTTTGAACCGGCAATCCGCAGGCTCCCACGCAGACGCGAACCACCTTCAATGACAAATGAATCCATAGGGCAAATCCTCCATGATTTGTACGCAGCCGATGCAGGGGCTTCCGCAGGCGTCCTGATCCATCAGACTCATGACGTGTAATTATACCGCGCGTTATTTTAACGCGATATGGCGCAATATTAATTTGCCATTGAGCACCGCCTGCCCCGACATAAAATCTGTGCCATAATATGTGTTTGATTGTGAATCGCAGCCTCTGGTTCAGTCCGCAGGGGACGCGTGGGAGGGTTCGACTGCCGGGCGGCGCGGTGGCATGGGCTGGCGGGATTGAGGCCAGATGCAACGCATGATGGTTCCTTTGCCGGTTTGGCTGTGCAGTTCAACCACGCCCCCCATGGCGGCGACCGCATGTTTTACAATGGCCAGCCCCAGACCGGTTCCCCGATCGGCACCGCCGCGACTGCGATTGACGGTATAAAATCGTTCAAAGACGCGGTGAATATCTTCCGGCGGAATGCCGCAGCCGGTATCCTCCACTTCCAGAATCATCATGTCTTCCGTGGCATTGGGATCGAACGCGTCGGATTTGATCGCGGCATTCCGCATGGGTCGGGTTTGGCGCAGCCAGCGGACTTGTATAAATCCGGCGGAGGTGAATTTTAAACTGTTATCGATAAGATTTTTCAGAATCAGCATGACCAGGCGTTCATCCCCCTGCATAATCCGGGCGTCGGGGGCAATTTCAAAACGTAATTCCAGATGCTTTTCAGTCGCCATGCTTTTGAACATGCCGGAAATTAATTCGCGCACTTCATCGAGCTTGATCGGCTCATAACGCACCACTGCGCGCGGGTCTTCCGTGCGCGACAAATCCAGCAGGTCCTGCACCAGAAGCTGCAAGCGCAGAACATGGCCGCCGACAATATCCAGACAGCGTTTGAGTGTGACATGATCTTCATATCCGGCTTCGTTAATGGTTTCCACGGCGGCACGGATGCTGGCCAGGGGAGTGCGGAGTTCATGGCTGGCATTGGCGGCGAAATCCGCCTTGATCTGAACATTTTGCAGTAATTCTGTTTGATCCTGCAACAGCAGCAGAACTCCGCGCGGCTGAAGTCCTGGTGAAATGGGGGCAGCGGTAATCTGCAACACGCGCGGACGTGAAAAGATCGCCAGACGAATCTGCCGGGAAACCGGGGTGCCACTGCGCAAGGCGATGCGGGTGATATCCTGCACCGGGGCCTGAGCGGCAAAATCGCGCAAACTGGCCTGTGAATCCGGATCAGCCGGGGTAATGAGCAGTTCGACAGCGCGACGATTGGAAAGCACGGGAACACCGGCAGGATCAAGAATAATAACCGGATCGTTGAGGCAGGCCAGGAGAGTTTGCAGATAACTGCTTTGCACCAGCAGTTCACGGCGTTCAGTTTCCGAGGCGTTGGCAAGGCTTTGAATTTCGCGAACCAGGCGTTCGAGATGCGCGTGGGCCAGGACAATTGGCGGGCGCTGCGGCTCACCCATGCGCCGCACGCGCAGCCAGCGGATAATGTCTTTAACCATGCGATAACGTTGGATCAGCACCAGCAACAGGGCCACTGTGCTGGCCGCCAGAATGGCCACAAGAACCGCCAGTACGGCGGCCTGAGTTGAATGCGTACCGGGTACGCGGAATTCCGCAAGGATGGCGGGTGCGAGCATCTGGAGTCCATATATCATAAGAGCAAATCATCGCAGGAAAGACGCCGGACGCAAGAAGCAACAGGCTGCGGGCCACGGGGGTGTAATGCGTCACCACACCGGATTCTGGTGCGTACAGAGATATTGGCCCGTCAGATGCCACCTTCATCTTTGGTTTCCAGAAGTTTGTACCCCACACCGCGGACGGTGTGGATCATCCATTGATAATCGCCGAGCTTCTTTCGCACTGCGGTTACATGCACATCAATGGCGCGATCTGTAACATACACTTCCGAACCCATGACGCGATCTGTAAGTTGATCCCGTGACAGTACGCGCCCACGCGCCAGAGCCAGGGCGGTAAGGAGTTTGAATTCAGTAGGCGTAACGGTAATGGGTCGGCCTTCCAGGGTGACTTCATGCCGGGCTTCATCAATAACCATCGGGCCATTGCTTAGAATCTGCTGGCCCGCTTCAGCGGTGGCGGCTTTTCGCCGCAAGACCGCGGCGATCCGGGCCATGAGCACCTTCATGGAAAATGGTTTTGTGACGTAATCATCGGCCCCCAGTGAAAGGCCCACGATAATATCGGTTTCTTCGCCTCGGGCGGTGAGCATAAGCACGGGAATATTGGCGGTTTGCGGGTCGCCCTTGAGGCGCGTGGCCACTTCCTGACCGGTCAGACCGGGCATCATCAAGTCCAGGAGAATTAAATCCGGCGCGAGCTTACGGGCCATTTCCAGGCCGACTTTGCCATCATGGGCGGTGACGGGTTCATAGCCCTGCCGCAGCAGATTCA
>JAJYGE010000439.1:1679-6453 GCA_021785155.1 Planctomycetota bacterium | reverse complement strand
GTCCGGCAGAGCGATGACGATAATCGGTATACCATCCGCACCACATTTCGGTCGTGTACCAGGGGCTGGTGCGGTATTGAGAGACCCATGGCCCTACGCCGGCCGGGCTGGCTCCATGGTGCTGGCCGCTGAAAAACATCGGTACGTCAATGCCCAGGGCGAGCGCCTTGTTATACAAATAGCGGTAATACCGATTGGGCAATACGGCACCCCATCCGGCGCTGTCTTCATTTTCCAGTTGAACCATGATTACCGGGCCGCCATGGTTAATCTGATTGGTCGCGACAATAGGCAGGAGTTTGTCGAAATACTCTCCAACCGCGTGAAGAAACGGCGGATCACCCTGTCGGATACTCATGCCGGGAATGAATTTGAGCCATATTGGCAAGCCGCCGCTGTTCCATTCCCCATTGCTATAGGGACCCACTCGCAAAATGGCGTAGAATCCCATTTTCTTCACCAAATGGAGAAATGCCGCAAGATTCCTCCGGCCATGAAAATTAAATTGTCCCTGGCGCGGTTCTTGATAGCTCCAGAATATGTACGTTTGCACACAATTAAATCCATCTCGCTTCATTTTCAGCAGACGATTTTTCCACAGCGCACGCGGCACACGTTCATAATGCAGAGAGCCGGATGCCAGAAATACCCGTTTGCCGTTAATGATAAAACCGCGGCCATCAAAATTGATAAACTTCCTGGCACCGGGCTGCGGTGGAAAAAATGAGGCATCGGCTGTTGTGGATAGTAACAGGCATAGCGCAAAAAATAAGGCGGCGATTTCCCAGCGGTGCGAAGCGCGGGAAAAACCGCGGATTGAGCGGATAGGTGGGATGTTTAAGTTAACAATACGCGTAATTCGGGAAATCCGTGATACAGGCAAGATATTTCTGAATACGGCGACACGGGTGACTTTGGTTGCGGGGGTGTCGATTTGAAATGATTTTTGTATCATGATGTTGATCCGTCCTTGTGTCTGATGTCAGGCTTTCCATTACCGTCGAGTATCCATTATTGTCCGGGCGTTCCCGGTGCGGCAGGCGGCGGAATCGTCTGTATGGCATCATCAAACGCCCGGTGATCGGCCGGCAGCCAGAGGCATAATTTCCATCGCCATCGCGCCAGGAGCGCCGGCGGGAATCCATGCGCCTGGGCATAGCGATACGCCATGATCCGATCCGGCCATTGCATGGATACGTCGGTCTCGCTGTAGGATTCCTCTTGATTCAGCAATTTCCACAGCCGATATGAGGCACTGGCGGTAATCGTCGAATCAGGGTGCGGCAGAGCCGGCCTGTAACTTGTGAGCGGTAAGCCATCGAGGTTGGTATAGTCGGCATCACCTTTCGGCCCGGCGATACGGTCGAGGAACATTCCCGCCACAGTCATCCAGTAGCTGTAATTCCGCTTGAGGCGAACCTGATATGTGCCCGGTCCCTTGATTAGAAAGCTGCAATACATTGCGCCCCAAATTTGCATCACGCGGCTGCTTGCCAGCGGGCGCTGATCCGCCCAAGCGTGGGCCGGGCTTGCACCCTTAGGGTAAATTTCAACGGAATAATCCCGCAGGTCATTTTTACCCGTTTCACCGTCTTTGTTATGAAAATAAAAGCTCAGGCGATAAAGACCTTTTGGAATTGCCACCGCCAGCCACATGTCCGGTCCGTCAAAAAATCGCGGATAAAGGCCCCCGGCATCATTCCATTCCCCTTCGACTCGCTGCCCCATATCCGGGTCATAGAGGGTGCGGCGCGATTGCGAATGGTACCATGCGACATAGTAACGCATGTCACCAAAGCCAAGCTGATGCGGTGAACGCTCCCGGTCAATGCGGGCCGTTCCCAACCCGCCAAAAAATTGATCCTGCATCGTCTGCATGTTAGGACCGCCATCGCACAACTTGGCATACGCCACGCCGTAGTGCCCCAGCCAGTCTCCTTCAGTGCGCCAATCCGCACCAAGGCTCGCGACTTGAACGGCCCTACCCTGTCCGGCTTTCACCGATGCCATCATTGTTTTAAGGGCAGCAGCGGTGGGGGCGCGAGCGCCGGCGGGAAAAGGGGGAAGCCCTTTTGGCATTGGCGACGGCTTAAATAGCGCCACCGCTCCGCGTGGCAATTTTGTTTTTACATGAAACAAACCTGATTCATAACCACCTACAAGCATTCCGCCATTTGGCAGTGGTGCCATGGATGCAATAAAATCATGCGCTGTGGAGTTGCCGGCTGAATCGGCACCGGGAAATATGCGGTTATTGTGCTGATTCAATATTTCAAAGCCGCCGGTGCGATGACCTACCCAGATATTGCCATCGGCATCAGTGGCCAGAGAGGTGACATAATCCGTTAGAAGTAGATGGCGTTTAACCGCGGCGGATGGCGCTTTCCAGTGCGGGGGAACATGCCACAACCCTTTTACCTTCAGCGTATAGTTGCGGCCTCGAATAAACTGCCACAGCTGGCCATCGTCCTCTCCGTAGGCCAAGCCGGATTCGGTTCCCGCGTATACGCGGTAGGTTGGATGGCCATGATGATAACCGCGCGGCACCACCACCAGAGCGTTGATGCGATCGTCCGGCAGGCCAACCCCCCAGGCTGTCGTTGGTGGCGTGATGGGGCCGGATATGTGCGTCCACGTTTTAAAGTGATCTTTCGGTGAACCTGCGGCGATGCCATCACACTGCATACCGACATACAGAGTGCCGTCGGGTGCAAATGCCAGGCAGGAAAGTTGATTGGCCGGCAGACCATTGGCCCGCGTGTAGTATTGCCAGGTGTTTTTATGAACACGATACCGAGTCATTCCCTTGGCGGTGGCTATCCAGACATCGCCATCAATGGGTGAAACCGCAATGCCGAATACGCGTTGCCCCAGTGGCCCGGCGCGAGAAGTCGTGGGCGCATCGGGATTCGTTATTTGCTGCAGGTGCGCACCGGGTGTTCCCGGATTCAGCAGGCCGTAACCGGTGTCGCTGGCGTGGCCATAGCCTTGCCCCGCAATGAGGTCATAATCCGTCCATTGTTTGCCGTTATATACGCAAACCCCATGCCGCAAACTGCCGGCCCAGATTCGGCCCATGCCATCACATGCCAGAGCATAAATATTCTCGGGTGCAAAATTATGTTTGTTAAATCGTTGCCACCGATGTCCCCGCTGTTTGGCAGGATCGTAACATAAAACCCCTTGGCCTTCGGTACCGATCCACCATCGGCCGCGCTGATCGAGTGTTAAAGCGGTAATCCATGATGAATGTGCCCGCACATGACGGATGGATGTAATTGTCATCAGAGCCTGGACGCCGGGGTGTAATTTGGGCAGGTGTTGCCGATAGGCAATTGTTTTCGGTATTGAAAGCTCATTGGCGAGGGGCACTATGGCGGTGGCGGGTATGGGCGGCGGAGGTATAGCTGAAGTATTGACAATGGTAGTGGCTGGATGTTTGTCAGGTACTATTGGCGCAATGGTCATGGCATTGGGCAAAACCACAGAGCTGCGATTCAAGACCGTCAGCAAGATTACAAAAAGCACCACGCCGCATAGTGCTGCAGCCATCACAATTAATCCAGTAAGTATGGGTTGCCGCATGAAAGACCTCCCCGACTGAAGTTGTACCAAGCGCTGAGAACGGTAGACGGCACCGCAAATCAGCCCAAAAGTTCGCGCCTCTTTTTCAAATGACTTTCTAGGCGGCGTCGCGATTCCGTTCAAAAGATTGTATTATAGTCGTATGTGTAGACAATAAAGTCAAATTGTGGAGCGGAATTGATGCGGTATATCCTCTGGTCCATTGTGGCCCTGCTGCTATTGGCTGTTGCTATGATCGGCCAAGTCTGGCTTTCTAATCCCGCTACCATGGGGCGTCCGCAATGGCGGGCCGGGGACGTGGTTGTCGGCAGGGTCGGGCATATTGCAATGCGGCATGCCCCATCGGCGGTAAGACCTGAAACACCATTTTCGATGTCCTCCGCGCTGCGGCGGCAGGCCGCATCGGAAGCAAAATCTTTGGAGGTTGTTTTTCGGCAGTGTCGGAAGATCACATCTGTCGAGATATTAAAGGGCCTGGCAGGGATGCCCGACGGCGGGCGGCCCTGCGGCGGTACGAAGGGAAGCTGGTGTTAGCGCGATGGATTGACACCGCTCCCAAATCGTACCGCAAATCGTTAAGACAGTGGGTACTTCATAAGCATTACGCCCAGGTCGCAACTGCGGCCTTCTCGCCCCGCCGCCGTGAACGTGCCGGGGCGGTAGACAAACTGCAACTGATTAATGATAAGTGCAGCACATGGTTGTTGGATGCATTGCTGATGGACGACAGTCGTTATGTTCGGCTTAAGGCCCTGAACGCCTTCTGGGCACGGGGGCCCGACGCGTTGGGAGTAAGGACGCTGTTCTGGATGGCGGCATGCACCGGGTACGTCCCCTTTGACCTTGGCAGCGGGACATTTGCGTGGCATTTGCCGACGGGGCGGGTGCCCTCGACTTGGCTGGTGGATTTCCACGGTAAATCGGTAGCCGCTGTCGGCGGCACTCGAACAGTTGTTTATCCTACCGACCAGCGCCGTGCCTGTCAGATTTTACTGCACTGGCAGCCCCAGAGTTTGGGTAAGTGGTTGGTCAAGGCGCTGACATACGGTATGACGGCGGTCAGAGAATGGAATTTCGGGGTCAATTCCGCCCGGTCGACCGGCCTGTGTATTCAGAACTGGAACAACTACCGCAGCTTATTTGAATCGGAGCCTCCACCTGCGGCTGCTCCCTACCTGCTTGGTATGTT
>JAJYGE010000439.1:0-1669 GCA_021785155.1 Planctomycetota bacterium | reverse complement strand
AAGGCCTTGGAAGCGATATGAACGAGAGTCTGGTCCAAGGCCAGAAATATTACAGTAACGCTTTCACTGAGCCGTTATGTCTTCTTTTCGTCGATGAGCATCTGAATCCAACGCATTTTGGCTTAGTAACTGTGCCGCAAGGATCATGGCACGGCGTTAGTGTTCCGCGTTTTATTTATCCGGGACAACAGGCGTTGGCAATCAATTATATGAAGGAATGTTGTCATAAACGGGGGATTCCAGCAGCGCATGTTTCGATTGATTCTCCGAATCCGACGTCCTTCGCTCCCGTAATCTTGGCATTTGCGCTTAAGCAACTGCCGGGACTCTTCGGCCTTAAATGCGGCCTGATTAACTGGTATCGGTGGGCGTTGCACCGACCGGCGAGGTCGCAAAGCAGAATGTTGGATTGGGGTTCAAAGAGGTCGGCTATTCTGTACGTTTCCATGGTCTTTTCGCGGGAGGGGAAAAGCCAGCTTTGCGCGGCTTACGCACTGCAACTCTTTAAGAGCAGCGAGGAAATGCGGATATTGGCGCACCTCCTTGACGGCAATAATCAAGCCGCGAGTTTAGCGGCTATGAATGTGTTCTGGAAGGTTCGCCCGGATGCGGTCGTCGCCCGCGCTATATGGCGAAGAGCCACAGTTAGGGATATTCCGCCGTGGCTCCCGAAACGGGCCAACTCACCACTTACTTGGACCTTTAATTTTCATCAGCGGCAATTGATTATCTATAAGCAAATTCAGGGCGTAGCCCCGGATGAAAGCGGCACGGTTATATTGCATCATAGTCGCGCCGCATCGGAGCTTTTGGTGCGGTGGCGCCCCAAGGGTATTGAATCAAGGCTGATAAGCGCCGCGAAGTCGGTTGCGCAAACGGATACGGGGCCTTTATCGCACGCCCTCGGGCCGGATGGAAAGGTGGGCCAAAACTTGATACTAATTTGTCGCCGGTATGCCGGTACGCGGTTGGTTCCCTACCTTCTGACCGATCTGAAAATGACATCACACGGGAACTGGTTCTTTGGGCCATTCGAGGGTAAGACGGGATACGCTGATGAGCGCACCGATCCGCTGGTAATGCTTTGCAATCTTGCCGGGAAGAAACCGGAAAAATTTGGACTGCAACGGCCTGCTATTAACGAGCCAGTTCAGCCGCTGCAGTGGGATTCCGCCTCCAAAACGGACGAGGATGCCGGTATTGCGGCTATGGAGAAATATTGGGCGGCACGGGGGATTTACGCCGCTAAACTCAGATAGGCGGCGCGGCATTACCATCCCCGATACGTTAGCGCATTGAGTTGGCGAACCTGTTGCGTGATACATTGGCGCTATCAGCAGATGCAATTAATTTCGACATCCAACAATTTGCCAAGCTTATCGATTTTCTCGGCTATGTGCCCGATGCCGACAGCGCAATGGTGGGCCGGGCCATGGGCGTTCCAGGCTTCCACGAATTTCCTGGCGCCGATGCTAAAGCGGTAGCGGCTGTTGGTATTGCCGATTTCCAGTATCGGGCCAGGCACCGATTCGCCTTGTGCCGTCAGAAGCTTTAATTTGCCATTGGCCGTCTGCACGACGGAAAGCAATGTAACCGGACCACGTTTGACGGACATTTCCACGGATAATCCGCGGCCAACTTTGCCATGGTACACCTGCAATGGCCGCAC
>JAJYGE010000258.1 GCA_021785155.1 Planctomycetota bacterium | reverse complement strand
CTCGACCGTGAACTTCATTTTGAAGTCTCCATACATCGTCACGGGAGTTTATAACAACGCGATTTTTGCGTCAACACATGGCGATTCACACATGACGATTCATTGTTGGCCCCGGCTGCCAATGCCTGTGATAAGTTATTTCCGATGCCGGAATCGATGGAATATCTTATGATAGCCGGAATATGCAAAGGATTCTGGACATCTTCTATTTCATCGGGCTGCTGTTGGCGGCACCGTTCTTATTTTTTAAAAGTCGGCGCACGGGCAAGTACCGTACCGATTGGTCCGGTCGTTTGGGCCGGATAACCCCGGAAGCCAAGGATATTCTGGCCGGGGCATCGGAAATATCGCGCGTGCTGATCCATTGCGTATCGGTGGGAGAATTGCTTTCGACGCGCAAACTGGTGGAGGAATTACTGCACGGCCATAACTCGCTGCTGATTATCATTTCCACCACCACGGATACCGGTATGGCGCGGGCATTAGCCTTATATCCGCCGACAGCGGGAACGCGCGTCGTCCCGGTGCGGTATCCGCTGGATTTTTCGTTTGCGGTGCGACGATTTCTTAACGCCGTAAATCCATCACTGATCGCATTGGTGGAACTGGAAACATGGCCTAATTTTCTGGCCATTGCGAATCGCCGGTCGATCCCGGTACAGATAATCAATGGGCGCATGACCGCCAGATCATTGCGGCGTTATCGGATCATTAAGCCGCTGATGCGAAAAATGCTGCGGCAAGTGGAGCATATCAGTGTTCAAACATCGGAAATCGCCGATCGCTTTGCGGCACTAGGGGCAATTCCGGAGCGCATGGAAGTAATTCCCACGATGAAATATGACAGCGCTGATTTCGCAGATCAGATAACAGGTGCTGATGCCATGGCAGCAGGTTTGGGTATTCTGCCGGAGCAGCGGCTATTTGTGGCGGGATCAACTGGACCGGGCGAACAAGACATTCTTTTAACAGTGTATGGAGCGTTAATCAAAACTTGGCCCCATTTACGTCTGGCCATCGCGCCGCGCAAGCCGGAAATTATCGGTGATGTAACCGCTGCGATCCGGCAGGCAGGGTATGAACCCATATTGCGCACAATGCGGCCTGATGGCACTGGCAACGCCGTTGTACCGATCCAAACCGGGCAGGTAATCGTATTAGATACCATGGGGGAGCTTAAAAAGCTCTATAGCCTGGCATTTGTCGTTTTTTCAGGCCGGTCGCTGGTGAATCTTGGTGGCAGCGACATGATAGAGGCTGCGGCATTGGCAAAACCGTGTTGTTTTGGCCCCTACACGTATAATTTTTCCGATGCGGTGGCTTTATTAACGGCCAGCGGCGCGGGTGTAACAGTGAAGAACGCCCAGGAAATGGAGACTTTATTGCGTCAGTGGTTATCGCATCCGGAGGAAGCGGTGGCGGTGGGACAACGCGCCCGAGCGTGCTTGGAATCACAACGTGGAAGCAGCGGACTCTATGCGCAAAGAATGCTGAAAAATATTTCTTCGAAAAGCTGCAACTTCCAATGAAGTGCCTCGTTATACCACCAAGGGATAAGTGTTGCCGGACTGATTTGTCTGGCAGCAGCGCGGCATTGCGCGTGGCGAAGTTTATCGATAACCGTGTATACTGTGGAATTCCGGTTTGCGACGGAACACGGAATATGGTTATTTTGCCGATTTTACCGGCATAAAATAACACCTAGGACGGGTTGTTGTCATGGTTGAATTGAAAAAAAACTCCTCGCTGCTGGAAATTCGCGGTCTGGTGAAGCGATATACACTGGGCGACAGTGAAGTTTTGGCCCTCAACGGCGTGGATTTGAGCATTGAAGAAGGCGATATGGTGGCGATTACCGGACCTTCGGGCAGCGGTAAATCAACACTTATGAATGTTCTGGGCTGTCTGGATGATTTTGATGCCGGAACTTACGTTATTTCCGGGGAGGATGTTTCCAGTCTCACCGGCGATAAACTCGCGGATATTCGCAATCGACTCATCGGCTTTGTATTTCAGAATTTTAATTTACTTCCGCGCCTCTCGGCTTTGGAAAATGTGGAATTGCCGCTGCTGTATTCCGCGCATAAAGACCCCAAGACCTCGGCCAAAAAAGCATTGGAAGTTGTCGGCTTGGCGGATCGCATGCACCATGAACCGAACCAGTTGTCCGGCGGGCAGCGGCAGCGCGTGGCGATCGCCCGGGCCATTGTAACCAATCCGGCAATTATTTTAGCTGATGAACCGACGGGGAATCTGGATTCCCACGTTGGCCGGGAAATTCTGGACGTGTTCCATGATATTAATGATCAGGGGCGGACAATCGTAATTGTTACGCATGATTCAAATGTGGCCCGACATTGCCGTCGCGAAGTGCAGATTCGTGACGGGCAGATTGTGGACATTATTGAGCATAATCGATCGGCTCGCGAGTTGGTGGCTCAGGCGGTTTGATCTCGACCGGCATTACGCCGTAGCACAATAAGAAAAGGTAATTCCTAATAAGGAGCCGCGACAAGCGGAACAGGTACGGATGAAAACAGGTTGGATTATTACCGGAATTGCCGCCGCGGCGGTTATTGGCGGTGCGGCGGTGTACTATCATTTTCAGGTGGCGGGTGCGGAGGTGGCACCGAAAGTGCATACCGCGGTGGTTAAAAAAGGCACACTGACGGTGCATGTGTATGCCACGGGTAATGTGCAGGCGAATCGGACGGTGGATATCAAATGTCAGGCGGGGGGCGAGATCATCAGCCTGCCGCTGGGAAACGGAAATCCGGATGCCCAGATTCAGATCGGCGATCTGGTTAAAAAAGGCCAGGTGATTCTGAAAGTTGACCCGACGCTGGAACAACAGGCTCTTGATATCGCCAAGGAGGACTTGAAGCAGTCGCAATATACGTACCAAATCGCCAAGCTCACCTATCAGATCGCGCAAGCAAATCTCATCACCACGCGGAACACCGACGAGGCCAATTTGTTGTCAGCCCAGGCGCAGGTGAAAAATGACCAACTCAATGTGCATCGCGATGCAACGCTGTTAAAGGAACATCTTGCGGCCCAGCAGACTTATGACACCGATTACACCACGCTGGTGCGGGATCAGCAGGCCGAACGCCTTGCGATGGTGCAGATTGAGCAACTTAAACAGCAGGCGATGCAGGTGCAACTTCAGCGCTACAATGTCAAGTTGGATCAAGTGGCCGTGGCGAAAGCGGAATCCAGCGTAAGCCAGGCCAATACCAACCTGGGCTATTGCAGGGTGCCCGCCCCGTTTACCGGCTACGTGGCCAATGTGGATGTGCAGCAGGGGCAGGTGATAGCCTCCGCCACCAATAATGTCGGCGGCGGCACCACCGTGATGGCCCTGGTGGACACATCCCATATTTATATTAATGCCACCATCAATGAAAGCGACATCAATCACGTAAAAATCGGTGAGAAGGTGGAAATTACCGCGGCCGGCGCGCCGGGCATTGTGTTCCCCGGTCGCGTGGTGTTGATCGCGCCGGAATCCATTCAGGATCAAACTGCCGGCGGCACCAATCCTTCCACCAGCAATATTGTCACCTTTCAATCCAAGATTGAGGTGCTGGGAAAGCAGAAGGAACTGCTTAAGCCGGGCATGACCGCCAATGTCGATATCTTCGCCGACAAACTGCCGAACGTCCTGTATATTCCGTTGCAGGCGGTGGTCATCCAGAATGGTCAGGATACCGTGACGGTGGTCGATTCCAAGGGCAAGAAGCAGGTGAAGAATGTCACACTGGGCGAACGCAATGACCTTGATTGGCAGGTGCTCCAGGGGCTTAAGCCGGGACAGAAAGTCGTGATTCACATCGGCAATGTATCGAGCATGTGGACACCGGACTGGCTCCGGCATTAAGGCTTGAGCCGCGCCACACAGGAGAACAAGAAATGCTCTTATGGACCACCGTTAAAATCGCTTTGCGGAGCATGTTGGCCAACAAACTCCGCTCCATCCTGACGATGCTGGGCATGATCTTGGGGGTCGCCGCCGTCATCGCCATGCTGGCGCTGGGCAACGGTGCCGAGCGGCACGTTGTCAAATGGGTCTCGCGCATGGGCAAGAACACCATTACTATTTTCCCCCACAATCCCAAGACACCGCCAGTGCTGCACGGGGCGGCGTATCCGCTGACCATCGACGACGCCCAGGCGATGCTCACAATTCCCGGCGTCAAATACGTATCGCCGGTCGTGGCCTCCAATGAACCGGTGAAATGGGATGGAAATTCGACGTTCTGTAATACCTTCGGTTGCGCTCCCACTTATATTCTGATTCATGATTTTAAGGTACAAAGCGGCCATATGTTCAACGATTTTGATTGCCGCGACATGGCCTCCGTCGCAGTGATCGGCCCGGAAACCGCGGAACGGCTTTTCGGATCGCAGGATCCGCTGGGCCACACGATCACCGTGCGAACGGTGCGCTTTAAAGTGATCGGGGTACTGGTACCCAAAGGCCGACAGGGCTGGTTTGATCCGGACAATCAGGTGCTGCTGCCCTATACCACCGCCATGACCGACCTGCTGGGCCGGGCGGTGGCGCTCAATCGTATCGACATGCAGGCGCAGCACGCTTCCGACCTCAACCGCGTGCAGGCGATGGCGCAGCGGATTTTGCGCATACGCCACTCGCTTATCTCCGGGGACGAGGATGATTTCTGGATTTCCAACCAATTGCAGATCATTAAAATTTCCACCCGCATCGTCGACGCGTTCACCATGCTGCTTGGCTCGGTGGCGGCCATATCGTTGCTGGTCGGCGGTATCGGAATTATGAATATCATGCTGGTAACGGTGACGGAGCGCACACGGGAAATCGGTATTCGCAAGGCCATCGGGGCGCGGCGGCGCGATATATTAAGACAATTTCTCATTGAAGCCACACTGATTAGTGTCTTGGGAGGGCTCATTGGTGTGGCGGTGGGTGTGGTGGCCGCCCATTACGTCAAATTCAGAAATTTTTCCGGAGTTGTGGAACCGCACATGATTGTTCTGGCGCTGTCCATTTCAGCAGGAATTGGTATTTTCTTCGGCTATTATCCCGCCCGCCGTGCCGCAGGGCTTAATCCCATTGAGGCTCTCCGATATGAATAAACCGTACTTCGCTTCCCGCCGGGATCACAAACTATTTAACCGGGGCACGTTGCGGCATTCGTTATGCGCCGTGGCGGCGGTTGGCGCATGGGTTGGACTAACCGGTTGCGCAAGCATTGATTCCGGCGGCTTTGAAAATTATGAGCATTCCGCCATCGCGCATCAGCAGGCCATTGAATCCGGCGCGGCGACGCAAACATCGGTGCAAGAGTTGTCCTCCGCGCTGCCACCAGGCAGTGCCCACACCAATACCAAATTTCAAGGCCAGCTTACGAGTACGGGCAAAGTTATTGATTTATCACTTTCCGACGCGCTGGTGCTCGGGCTGAAAAACAATCCATCCCTGCTGGTACAGCGTTTTAATCCTGCGCTTTCCCAGGAACGAATTGAAGCCCAACGCGGAGCCTTTGATCCAACGCTTACGGCCGGCGTGCAGGCGTCTAAAAATCGTATTCCCACCAGCGGCGGCTATGTCACCGCCAGCGGTGGTTATATTCCCGGAAGCCGACACTTTGCCACCATAGATTCAGGTCATGCGAATGTGGGCGTGGGTGAAAAATTGCCCACGGGTACGACCATCGCGGCCACTTTAAGTCCCACCCTCAATGACGGTGAAAATGGCGGCGGGCAGTCTTCCACGGTTAATGGATCCATCACCGTTACCCAGGCACTGCTGCAAGGTGGCAACCTGGAGGCCAATCTGGCGGGTATTGAAAACGCCCGTATCGGCAAGAAGATATCCGACTACCAATTACGGGGCGAAGCATTGACAATTACGGATGATGTTGTGCAGGCGTATTGGGCGTATGTATTGGCCCGGCAGAATGTCCAGATTCTCAAAACCGCGTTACGTGTAGCGCAACAACAGGAAAACCAGACCAAGGAACTTATTCGCGTAGGCCGGACATCACCGGCGGAATTGGCGCCATCCGTGGCGCAAACCGCGGTGACAAAGGAACAGCTTGTCAGCGCGGTGGGATCCATGAAAATTGCCCGGCTGAGTCTATTGAGCCTCATTGCCCCGACGGACCGTCCTTTTTGGAAGGATCAGCTTCAACTCACCACGCCGCCATATATTCCCGGCGGGCCGATCGCGCCGCTGAAGGAGCACACCGAACTGGCCCTGAAGATGAGCCCCGTTCTGAATCAGACGCGCCTGCAAATCGAACAGGGTGATTTGTCTGTGATTCAAACCCGCAACGGCTTGCTGCCCGTGCTCAATATGTTCATCACCATGGGTAAAACCGGCTATGCCGAGTCCTTTGGCCCGGCGGCCCAGAACCTTAACGGCTCGGCCTATCAGCTTGTCGGCGGATTGTCTTTTAACTATCCGATTTTTAATCGCAC
>JAJYGE010000087.1:5331-6470 GCA_021785155.1 Planctomycetota bacterium | reverse complement strand
GGGTTCCCTATGGCGCGTGCGGATTTATTTTCCCATGGAATTTCCCCTATGACCTGCTGGTCTGGGGCATTATGCCCGCGTTGGCGGCTGGCAACACAGTTGTGGTCAAGCCGTCGGAAGTTACGCCCTTAAGCACACTGTTCGTATGTAAACTGGCGGCGGAAGTCGGTTTTCCGGCGGGTGTTATTAACGTGGTCAATGGCACAGGAGCCAAGGCGGGAGCCATTCTCACGAGCCATCCGCTGATTAAGCGCATGTCCTTTACCGGTTCACCACCGGTAGGCAAAATCATCGGTGAAACCTGCGGGCGCAATTTGGTGCCCTGCAAACTGGAACTCGGCGGCAAAGGCGCAGCGATAATTTTTGATGATGTGGATGTGGACGCCACGGCGGCACAACTTGCCGCGGCTATTACGCTCAATACCGGACAGGTCTGCTGCACAGCGACGCGCTGGATTATCCATGAGAAAATTCATGACCAACTGCTGACCAAGGCGGCGGCGATCCTGAAAGCCACGCGCATCGGCCCGGCGCTGGACCGCAACACGCAAATGGGGCCGCTGGTAAGTAAGGCCCAGCAGGAACGGGTAAACCGGTATGTTGAAAACGGCAAAAAGCAGGGAGCGGTGGCCGTGCTGGAACCGCAAAGTTTACGCATCGCGGGACATGAAGGGGGCTATTATGTCAGCGCGAGTCTGCTGGCCGGCTCCAGTGACAACGTATGTTGCAGGGAGGAAATTTTCGGTCCCAGTGCTTATGCACTGAAATTCCGTGATGAGGATGCGGCAATCCAGCAGGTAAACAGTCTGTCTTATGGCCTGGCCAACAGCGTATGGAGCCGGGATTTGAAACGGGCCAACCGCGTGGCGGAACGGATGATTGCCGGGAATAGTTGGATCAATGCCCACAACGTATTTGCCTATGGCCTGCCGTATGGTGGCGCCAATTTAAGCGGCATGGGCGGCGGGGTAAACAGTCCTGAGACCTTCCATGATTATCTGCGTTCGCAGACCATCGCTCGGCCATTGACGTGACTTTCTCGGGAATTCAGCACCTCCGTTTTGATGCCCGTCACAAAAAACACACAAGCATAGGACAGACATACGCGACTATTGGTTATCACGAACGAATGGGCCATG
>JAJYGE010000087.1:0-5321 GCA_021785155.1 Planctomycetota bacterium | reverse complement strand
TTAAGCGGCATGGGCGGCGGGGTAAACAGTCCTGAGACCTTCCATGATTATCTGCGTTCGCAGACCATCGCCCGGCCACTGACGTGACTTTCTCGCATGTTAAACCGGAGTTTAGTCGCAAGAAATGATAAGCCCCTTGCGGTGCGAGGGTTTGGTTCATTTTGTCACTTCCCGTTACTGGGTACACCCCAGCAACTTATAAGGCCCGCTGTTGCATCGGATGTTCCAAGAACATTTTGACGTATCTCATTTATTTACAATTACTTACATTAGAAGACCCCAGAATGGAGATCGGCCGTGCATACGGGACATTTCAGCCCCATCACAATTCCGGCCATTACCCGGGCAGGCTAGCGGCCAACAACCGCGTCAATATTTTCGCGCGTTTCCAGCCAGCGGGCGGGCCATTGCACTGGTAGGTCGGCGACCATAAAGCTTTTGGGCGATACACTGTTTTCCGCTCCGGGGATTTGGCGGGTCAGGGCCTCGGCGGCAAGGTAGCCGCTGCGAACGGCGCCTTCCATGGTGGCGGGCCAATGGGTTTTGGTGTAATCACCCGCGAGAAATAAATTGGCAATCCCCCCGGACGGCGATTCCTGGGCGGGCCGAAAGGCATCAGTACCGGGCAGCGGTGAAAACGTGGCGCGTTTTTCAATGACGATTTTTTGCCGCAGCAGTCGTGCGGATGAATGGGGGAATAGCTGCTGAATCTGCTGTTCAAATAATTTAGCGCACAGATCACGCGGCTTATCCACCCAGTCCCGCGCCGCGCTGATAACGCCGTGGAGAATTTTCCCTTCGGTATCCTTACGGAACAGCCACTGCAGCGGCCCTTCAAACAGTGCCGCATGGGACAGCCGCATCACGGGCTTATCAAACCAGAGATGCGCCCCTAAAATCGGCACGCTTTCGAGTTTTTCCAGATGGGCGAACCGCACATCCGTGGCCCGCAGGTTCTCGGGAATCCACCGTTGCACCGCATGATAATTGGTGGCCAGGATAATGGCATCGGCGGTTAGTTTTTCACCGGTTTGTAACACCACCCCGGCGGCCCGGCCATCGTTAAAAATAATCTCTGATACCCGTGCGCCCAGGCGGGTATCATGGCAGGGCCGATGGGCATACAGTTCCTCCAAAGCGCAGGCGGGTAACCCCACGACATACCCGTGTTGATTCATGAGCATGGCATCCTGAAATACTTCAATGGCATATTTGCTGCTGGCTTTGCGGGTGTCCTCATTAAGGGCGCTGATTAACACCGGATCATAAAACCGCTGAATCACCCGATCACTTTGCCGATGTTCTGCCAGCCATTGGCCAAAGGCCTGCCCTTCGAGTTTTTCACGGCCCCGCTTTCCCAGGCGCAACATGGCCAGCATGGCGGTAATGATTTCTTTGCGTTCAGGCATTGTCAGGGCGCTGAACGCGAGCATGGCCGGCCCCAGATGCAGCGGTGCGGGAAGACCGGCGACTCCCCAGAGATCAAATTGCTTTCCGTGCGAATCCAAAAAATGGACCCGCCGATGATATTCAATGCGATTGGCGACATTCAGTCGCGTATATAAATCCTGCAGGTTGGTGCAGCACCCCAGCAACACATGCTGGCAATTATCCAGAAGTTGATCGCTTTCCGGGTCCTCAAAGGAACTGGCGCGGCCACCAAGTTCCCGCCGAGCCTCCAATAATGTTACGCGATAACCGCAGGAATCAAGAGCTGCGGCGGCGGCGATACCCGCAAGCCCCCCACCGACAACGATGACCACTTTGGCCCCGGCAGGCCCGGTTGGCTGTGTTTGATTGTTCAAAGGCAAAGTCTAATTCCCTAAGCGTTGTTAATAACAGTAGATTATATTCAGATAGTCCGGCACGCTCCGGCGGTCAAAGTAAACGCTTCATTGTTTGCCAGCCCGCCAGCATTGCATGGCAATGCACAATTTAGCCAATTTGCTTAATCGCACGCGGCCCCGCAGCACCTGCTGCGGACGCCTGGCAATTTTACGCAGAATACCATGATAAATCGCGGTCATAGCGGCCAAGGCGGAAATATTTTCCGGGTTTATCCGCTGATCAAGTGGAGCCGAGCGGGCGAATAATTGCTCGGCAAGGCCAATATGGTGTTGCATTAACATCTGAAAGCCAGCGGTAGGCTCACCGGCCATCAGTTCGGTCGCGGTAACGGCGCAGCGCTGCATCTGCTGGGCTGGAAAATAAATTCGATTTCGTGCGGCATCTTCTTTCACATCCCGCAGGATATTGGTTAATTGAAATGCAACGCCCCGATCCACTGCGAGCGCTTCGGTTTCCGCCCCACCGGTAAAACCCCATATATGGATGCTCGCGAGGCCCACCACGCCGGCCACACGATAACAATATTGCCGCAGATCCGCATCGGTTTGCGGCTGATGAAATTCCAAATCCTGTTTTTGGCCATCAATCATATCATCAAAGAGTACCGGTGGAATAGAGTGCCGATGCACGCAATGAGCAAACGCGGCCCAGCCGGGCCATGCCGGATTTTCAGTTATGGGCAAAGGCGTTGCGGCAATGGCCTGATGGGTTAAGGCACGGAATTGATCCAGCAATTCGCGGCGCTGAATCAGGGGCAAGTCGGCGGAATCATCCGCGAGGTCATCGGCCCGGCGCATCCAGGCATATAGCGCAAACATGCTGGATTTTGCCGGCTCCGGCAGCAGGCGTAAGCCATAGTAAAAATTCCGCGCCTGCTGTTGCGTGACATGCCGGCAGTAGTCGCGCGAGGTCTGAACATCCGCAGGGTCTGCTGTGGCAAGCGTTTGTGCGGTCATCTGGAACCTCCGGCAAATGTGGCCAGCACGCCCGCCACCACCGCCCGGGCCATGAGGCTGATTTTCTGGGCTTTGGAAAGCGATGGTCGATGCGAAAGCGTGTCATAATTCTGCTGACGAATGGCGGCGAGAATCGCTTCGCCACCGCCGCTGAAAAGAGAAATTTGCGAACGCAGTTGCCGATGAATCAGCGGCAACAGCGCGTGGCCCTCATCAAACAGGGCCTGACAGCGATCCACCTCAAATTTCAGCAACGCGCGATAATAATCATCGCAGCGGCCCTCGCGAATCTGTTTTTCATGGACATTAAACGTACGCATGGAATCAGCGGGGAGATAAATGCGATCTCTTTCAATAATATCGCGTCGGACATCCTGCCAGAAATTGGCCAATTGCAAGGCGGTGCAGGTTTTATCAGATAATGTTTGCCGTTGTTGGTCGCGATATCCAGCAAGGTATAAAACCAGTCGCCCCACGGGATCGGCACTGCGGGTGCAGTAATCCACAACTTGAGCAAAGGTTTCATAGCGGTTGATACGCTGATCCTGTTCAAACGCGCTGATCAGGTCCAGAAAGGGTTGTGGGGGAATATCATGCTTTTGAATGGTTTGCGACAAAGCTGTGAAGACAGCCGTTTTCGTTTTTCCGGCGTAGCAATCTTGCGTTTGCTGGCGGAAATCGGCCAGATATTGCAGGGCCAGTTGCGGATCACCGACTTCATCACCGAGATCGTCAGCGGTACGGCAGAAGGCGTAAATATTGCAGAAATCCTGGCGCAAGGCTTTAGGCACCAGGTGCGAGACCACGGTGAAATTTTCATAATGTTCATGGGCCAGCCGCCAGGTGTATTGGCGGGCTTCGGCAACATCAGTCATGGGGGCAAAGGCCCAATGCACGGTTGCCGGCGGGGTGTTGGTTGATTGAATGGTCATGCGCTGCCTATCTCGTAACATTGAATTTAAGGTCTTGGCCGGTAAATTTCCATCCTTACAGTGTTGAACCAACGCGGAAGCATACGGCACACCCGGTACATTGAATTCATTGACCGCATCGCCAACAAGCCATACTTTGTGGTAATATAACCGGCAGGCGGGTGTGTTGTCCCGGACGCGAGCGGTCGCCGGTTAGGTGGCAATGAGGTGCGAATACTGCGCCACGCGGATATTGAGGCGTGAAGCCTTTGACGTTGATGTATGAATAACGGAGATGCTGCATGAAAATTATACTTGCCAATCCGCGCGGTTTTTGCGCCGGAGTCAATATGGCCATTGAGTGCGTTGAGCGGATGCTCAAACTCAAAGGCGCTCCCATTTACGTTTACCATGAAATCGTCCATAACCTGCATGTGGTGGAACGCTTCACCCGGCAGGGCGCGGTTTTTGTGAATTCCATTGATGAAGTGCCGGAAGGCGCCACGGTGGTTTACAGCGCCCATGGCGTATCGCCGGAAGTGCGCAGGCGTGCCGCAGAACGCCGATTAATTCAGGTTGATGCGACCTGCCCGCTGGTTACCAAGGTGCATAATGAAGCGATTCGTTATGCCAAGCAGAAATTTACCATCGTTTTAATTGGCCATGCGGATCATGATGAAGTTGTCGGCACGCTGGGCGAAGCCCCGGACGCCATCAGCATTGTTGAAAGCGCCGAAGATGTGCATCGACTGGAAATCCCCGATGATCACCGAGTGGCCTATCTGACACAAACCACGCTGAGCCTGGATGATGCGGCCAGAATTATTGCGGAACTTAAAAAGAAATTCCCCCGCATTCAGGCCCCGCCAAAGGATGATATATGCTATGCCACAACCAACCGTCAGGCGGCGGTACAGAAATTAGCTCCGGATTGCGAACTGGTACTGGTGGTGGGCAGTCAGAACAGCTCGAATTCCAAGCGGCTGGTGGAAATGGCGGAAAACCGGGGCACCCCGTCGTATCTGGTGGATGATGCTTCGCACGTGGATCATGCCTGGTTTAACGGGATTAATGTAGTGCTGATCACCGCCGGGGCATCGGCCCCGGAAGACTTGGTGCAGGAAATTGTAGACGTTTTGAAAGTACGTTACGGGGCCACCGTAGAGTCCCGGCATGTCACCGAAGAAGACATGCACTTTGAACTGCCGCTGTCATTGCGAAAGCTCGAAGAGCAACATGCCGCGGCAGCCGGTGCGCACTGACAGTCAGCCGGTTTTGGCGGCCTTGGGCCATAAAATCGGAAAATTTGGCCGCCACAGGTTGAATTCGTATAATTTTTATCGGCTTTGTGCCGATAAGATAGCAGATTCCGATGCCCGGGAGACTCTCCGCGTGGCATAACAGCGATTTGCAGGCGAAGCGTTAAAGGTCATCCGACATGAGTTTTCTGCGTAGATTCCCTCTGCTGGCTTACAGCCTGGTGTTTCTAAGCCTGCTGGCGTTTAATTACGCCGCTGAAAATTATGGACTGCTGGCGTTATCTCTCACAGGTGTACTGGTAAGTTGGTGGCTGGTTGAAAGCGGCGACGCTCTGGTGGTACCCCGG
>JAJYGE010000041.1 GCA_021785155.1 Planctomycetota bacterium | reverse complement strand
CATATCACCACCGACTACAACGCCTGGGTCATGGACTGCGGCGATCCGGCCCACCGGAAATTTCTTTTACAGCAGGCCGCCCGAATGATCAAAATGGTTCCCGATGCCGCGGGAATATGCATTGATCGTCTGGATTGGCTGCGAAAGTACAATCTCAACGCTCATGACGGTGTAAGCTGGGCAAATGGTAAATCCGCACGATCGCTGCTGCAATCGTGGAAAGGCCTGATGGCAAAACTCGGCCCTTTGGAACATAAAGGGGGGAAGGTTATTTTCGTGAACATCGCCATGAATGACCCGCGACTGGATCTGATGCGGCACGCGGATGGCGCGGACTCAGAGGGCGATACGGGGCCCGCCCTCAATGCCTTGGGATTATTGTGCGTTCGTAAGCCCGCAATACTTTGGACTTTTTCCACCGCTGATCTCAAGCCGGATCCGAATGCGTATTTCCAAAGGCATCTTTATATGGGCGTTTACCCATACGCGCCATTTCCATGGAATAACCATGCTATACAGCCCGCCGCCTGGGCCAACAAATACTATCTGGATTATGGCCCGCTGCTTAACGCCATGCGCGGCAAGCAGTGGGTGCTGACACCGCATTGCGTGGCGGTAAACAATCCGCACGTCAAAGTCAATTTGTTCAGGGTTCCAGGCGGGTATGTCGCTCCGGTGGTTTTGGGAGGTCAGACCGCTTCCGTGATGTTGACCATCCGAAATGTGCCCGGGCTGACGGCTGAAGATCGGTGCCAAGCACTGTATCCCGGAAAGCCCGGGGGCATCCTGCTGGGGTCCAGATTTCAAAATCACATGCTGACTATGGTGGTACCACTGGTACGCGGTTGCGCCATGGTCGAAGTCAAAGCCAACACGGGCGGTTGAGGTAAATAAGGATAGTAGATAATGGGTGAATTGACGAAAAAAGGCTGATTCAAAAAATGTTGTCATACGTTTTCAGAGCTATACCGCACGAAGTGTGGAAATGAAATGACAGATCAGATCAATGATCCGGAAGACTTGCACCCTGCAACAGGCCGGAAAAATTCCTGGCAATGAAATATCTTTTTTGGAGTATCGTGTAATGCGACGCAGAGATTTTTGTAAATTGGCGGCTTCCAGTGTGGCCGGAGCATTGGTGGCACCGTCGAACCGCGCCGAGGCGCATACGGATCAGCCTTCCATGGAGAGCGCCGATACGCCATCGGCCAATGGCGGCATGGCGTTGTCCCGGGTGCGGGTCCATCCGCTTTGGCGCGGGTTGGTCACGGGGGAAAATACGCCATTTATTCCGATCGGGGCCATGTACTTTCGCCCCAATACCGGCTGGTCGCCGAAATTGTGGAGACCGTTCAATGCGCAGACCACACTGCAAGATTTTATGCGGCTGAAAGCCTTAAGTTTTAATTCCATAAGACTCTTCATGTTCGGAGCGGATAATAATTCATTTTATCCGGCCCCGCATAAGGTCAACCATGCTAACGTTGACAAATTCGATCAACTCCTGGAGATGGCGGAAAAGGCGGGCATCCGAGTTCAGGCCTGCGCGCCGGCCTATTGGAACAAACAATATGGTGACCCGTTTGCAGATGAACGAATTCTTGAATCGCACGAGGAATTCTGGCGATGGTTTGCGGCCCGCTATAAAAATCGCGGCGTTATTCTCGCTTATGAACTGGCCAATGAACCCACCGTGCGTTGGCATACGCGGTCGATGCAGACCTTATGGAACAAATGGAATCATAAATCCACTCCCATCCCGCCGCAAAAAGGTACTGTGGATCATGGTGCCCTGCTGGCCTATCAGCTTTTTCGAGAGCATGTGGCCGATCAGTGGACGCGCCGGCAGGTGGCGGCCATCAAGCAAGCCGATCCGCAAGCGCTGGTTACCGTTGGTTTGATACAGGGTTCAGTACCCGCCACCGTCGATCCGCCTCTGGCCTATTCCGGTTTTCGCCCCCAAAGGCAAGCCAAGTTTCTTGATTTTATGGAAATTCATTTCTATCCGTTGACGGCGGGCGGATTTACGTATCAATCCGAAGCGGCGGCGGTGGCTAATTTGGCTTATCTGGAATCTATTTTACGAGAAACAGCGGCCCCCGGATTGCCGACGATATTGGCGGAGTTCGGCTGGTACGGCGGCGGTATTTGCCCGAATTTCGGCCCCCCCATACCGGCCAGCCAACAGCAGCAGGCTGATTTTTGCGCCCGGGAAGTACAAACGGCCACGCCCCTGACATGCGGATGGTTGAACTGGGCGATGTTTGATGCTCCCAAGGCTTCAGATGTTAGTCGATACAGTGGCTTATTTACCGCCGAGGGCAAGGAAAAAGCCTGGGGCCGGCGTTTCAGTCAAATGGCCCGGCAGTATCAATACGATCTGCCACCGGTACCACTGGGGCAATTAGGCCCGCGACCGGAATTACCCTGGGATCAATGCCTGACCAGTCCAAAAGCTGTTGAAACGTTTCAGATGGAATATCTGGAGGCCTTTAAGCGGGAGCGTTATGAGTCATAGCCTTTGGTATCGCTGTGCACAACGCCGTAATGAATAATGTATGCCCCTCGCACTAGGCGGGGAAGAATTACCTGGTTTTTTTTTAGGGAATGACCTCATGCGACGCCGAGATTTTTGTCAACTGGCAGCTACCTGTGTGGCTGGCGGCTTGGCGGCAAACTGGAACACACTTGCGGATCAGACGGTCCGGGCCACTGCCGATGCAGTTCCGCCCGCCGCTGCTTCCACGCTGGCCCGGGTGCGGGTCCATCCCGGATGGCGCGGGTTGGTAACTGGTGACCATACACCCTTTGTGCCGTTCGGTGTCGCGTACTTCCGGCCAAATACAGGTTGGTCGCCACAAATGTGGCGACCATTTAACCCGGGCGCGACCGAGCGGGACTTTCAGCGCTTGAAAAATATGGGATTGAACACCGTGCGCTTATTTATGTTCGGAGCGGACAACACTTCTTTTTATCTGGGGCCTGACAACATCAACCACGCGGTGGTCAATAAATTCGATCAATTTTTGGAATTGGCGGAAAAGGTAGGGATCCGTGTTCAACCTTGCGCGCCTGCGGCCTGGAATGGCCAGAATGGGGATCCGTTCGCCGATGAACGGATTCTCGAATCGCGTGAGCAATTTTGGCACTGGATTGCGGCCCGCTATAAAAATCGCGGCGTGATTTTGGCGTACGAGTTGGCTAATGAACCAGTGGTTCAATGGAAAACCCATGCCATGCAATTGCTTTGGAACCAATGGAATCATAAATCCACCCCCATCCCGCCGCAAAAAGGTACTGCAGATCATGGTGCCCTGCTGGCCTATCAGCTTTTTCGAGAGCATGTGGCCGATCAGTGGACGCGACGGCAGGTGGCGGCCATCAAGCAGGCCGATCCGCAAGCGCTGGTTACCGTTGGCTTGATACAGGGTTCAGTACCCGCCACCGTCGATCCGCCTCTGGCCTATTCCGGTTTTCGCCCCCAAAGGAAAGCCAAGTTTCTTGATTTTATGGAAATTCATTTTTATCCGCTTACTGCGGGCGGATTTACGTATCAATCCGAAGCGGCGGCGGTGGCTAATTTGTCCTATCTGGAATCCATTTTGCGGGAAACGGCAGCTCCCGGATTGCCGACCGTGCTGGCTGAATTCGGATGGTATGGCGGGGGCATCTGCCCAAATTTCGGTCCACCAATACCGGCCAGTCAACAACAGCAGGCCGATTTCTGCGCCCGGGAGGTTGCAACATCTACGCCGCTGGCGTGTGGCTGGCTAAACTGGGCCATGTATAACGATCCCGTCTCGCCTCATGTTACGCGGTTCAGTGGTTTGTTCACCGCGGATGGCAAGGAAAAATTATGGGGCAGACGGTTCGGTGAAATAGCCCGGCAGTATCAATACGATCTGCCACCAGTACCACTGGGGCAATTAGGCCCACGACCGGAATTACCCTGGGATCAATGCCTGACCAGTCCAAAAGCTGTCGAAACGTTTCAGATGGAATATCTGGAGGCCTTTAAGCGGGAGCGTTATGAGTCATAACGTCCGGCGACGATTTTCAATACGCAAAGGCATAATGGAAACAAGCCTGCCTGAGTATCGGACTGGCTCCCAGGAGCGGTGGCCACGGGAGGACAATTGCGGTTAAAGGGGATCGGGATCGATGCGGATATTTTTCTCGCCGGCGGCCTTTTTTTCCTGATATTTTTTCAGCCAGGTCTGGAAACTTTTGCCCGCCGCCGGGTCTTTGCCGGAAAAGTTGATGGATGCAATATCTTCATAACGGATCGTCGCGCGATCGGTTGAATCTTTGATAATCAGCCGCAGATTCCATTTGGCGGTATCCGACGATTCCGCCTGCCGGTCAAAGATATAGCCTTCCACCGCTTCGCCTTTGCGGTTGACGATGGTCACATCCCCGCGATAACTGAACGCCTTTTCCACCACATCGCGCAGCATGGGAAGCGAATCAAGGCGGGGGTTGTATCCCTCCAGATTTTCGTGTTCCGTCGGCGGGGCGTGATCCAATTGCGTTTCACCATGAGACATATTGGTTTCTGTTGTCATGTATAACTTTCAACCTGTTCTGAACAGTACCTGGCACTAAACGCCTATTTCATCACCGGCCCGTGTGTCGGATCGCACCGAATGGCTTGCATCCGGGCCTTTTTTTACCGCGCTGACATTCAGCGGAATAAAGTTATTACGCGGGCTTTCCGGCGGCTGGTGGAGCGCTTCAAGGGCCTCACGGTTCACATAGCTGCCGCCAAACAAGGTCGCCCGGGCGGTGGAAAGCAGACCGCGCAGAGAACCAAAGGTATCATTGACCGCACTGGCCTCATAACCGCTGTGAACCATACAATTAGCGCATCGCGGATTACCGGATTCGGCACCATATTTGTCCCAGCTTGTGGTTTCCAGCAATTCGCCGAAGGTATCGGCATAACCATCCTGTAACAGGTAGCATGGCTTTTGCCACCCGAAGATGTTGTAGGTGGGCATGCCCCATGGGGTGCAGGCATACGATCGCTTGCCCATGAGAAATTCCAGAAACAGCGGGCTTTGATTGAAACGCCATTTCTTATCCCGGTTGCTCAGGATGGTGCTGAAAAGCCGACGGGTTTTAGGCCGGCCCAGGAAATGCTGCTGATCCGGAGCTTTGTCATAACTGTAACCGGGGGAAAGCATCATGCCCTCTACGCCCAGTTGCATCATGTCATCAAAAAATCCACGCACGCTGGCGGGGTCGGCACCGTCAAAAAGGGTGGTGTTGGTGGTGACGCGAAAGCCGCGCTTGACCGCCTCCTTAATGCCTTCAACCGCTATTTCATATCCGCCTTCACGGCACACCGAAAAATCGTGGTGTTCTTTCTGGCCGTCAAGATGCACGCTGAAGGTGAGGTATTTAGAGGGTTTGAAAAGGTCAATTTTCTGCTTCAGTAAAAGAGCATTGGTGCATAAATAGATGTATTTCTTGCGGGCGATCAACCCTTCCACGATCTCCTGAATCTGCGGGTGCAGTAACGGTTCCCCACCGGGGATGCTGACCATCGGAGCACCACATTCTTCCACCGCCTTAAAACATTGTTCGGGCGTGAGCTGTGATTTCAGGATGTGGGCGGGATATTGAATTTTGCCGCAGCCGGCACAGGCCAGATTGCAACGGAATAAAGGCTCAAGCATCAAAACCAGCGGATACCGCTTGCGGCCTTTGAGCCGCTGCGACAAAACATACGTTGCAACAGTCCACATTTGTGAAATTGGGACGCCCATGAGTTCCTTTCCGGCCCCTAACATTATCGGCCAAAAACCAAAACTTTGATATTGCAGTAAAAGCGACCACCCGCCAGCGGTTGCCAATGCAAAATTTTACCGGGGCGCATGAAAACGATGCAGCCTTATCCGGCCCGAAATTATACCGCCGAGGCCCCGCTCCGCCAAGCGGTTTGCCGACCTTAGTGGAGGATGGGAGTGGCAATATTTCCGGGCCGCAGGCCGGTGGGGGAAACTTCACATAGCCGCCCGGCTTTGCCGACGGTGCAATACATGACGAAAGGGCGATGCAAATAAGGCGAGTTTTTTCATGATTGGGCATTATTTGGGTGTTGCCTGGAAAAATTGCCACATCTTGGCGGACGGGGTAGTACGTTTTTTGTCGGGATTTGGAAAAGTGTCACCTCCTGATATAGGTTGTCACTTTTGGCATAGGAATAATAATGTGACAACTTTAGATCAGGACTTGACAGACTCCTGCGCAGCGACAGCAACTCTCCCGACCACCTCAATAAAAAAGCCCGGCAATTCAGCGGCCATCAAGCCACCGAATTGCCGGGACAGGTCTCTCCCCCCCTCCAAAAGGGGGGAGCCTTGCGTTTGTTGCACCGCGACAAACGCAAGGCCGCCATGGATGTTCTCTTTCTCCCTCCAACAGATTTTTCTTTCACCAGACGCGCCGACTGGCGCTGACGACGTTGTAT
>JAJYGE010000029.1 GCA_021785155.1 Planctomycetota bacterium | reverse complement strand
GCCCAAGCCGTTGTACGCGGGCATGGTGGGGTAAACTGTCCGGAGTATTTCATACTGGGGCTGGTCCGACGCTTGGCCGTTGGCCAAGGCCGCCGGTGTGATAAACCCGCCCGCGGCCGCGTTAAATATTTCCATCTGATCACAGTCCGTAACGCGACATCCCTGGGCTACGTCGCGGCCACCCGACCAAACTTCCAGCTTGGACAGGGCCAAGGCTCGTCCGCTTAGCAATGTCGCCGTGAAACGTACATACCGCCCTTTCACCGATGGTGTATCGAATATAACCACCTTGTCGCCGGGTGCGGGATAATCTTTATGTGAGCGGTCAATCACGCGTGATGCGGAAGCAAAGTTTTTATCATCCGCGACCTGGATATAAAACCGCCGGGGAAAATGCTGCGAATCAAGCTGGGCATCCAAAACCGGCAGAAGTTTAATGTGTTCAATCGCATGGCGCTTTCCTAGGTCCACCTGTACCCACTTGACAATCATGTCGGATGGTGCCGTCCTGGAATGATAGCCAATCGGGGCCAGCCGCGAAATTCGCTCAATTCTCATGGAGTCTACCGCGGCTTGCACGCTTGGATACTCGCCGTCGGCGTATACCTGCGATTCCCGGACAATATCCGCAGTTGCCAGGGCGGCGGCACCGGCAACGATCGTCTTGAGAAAATCTCGACGGCCCAACCGTCCTGTCATGTCGGATGAGCTGACTGGTTTGCACGCCAGGGACATGTTCATTCTCCTAAAGGGCCTTGGAGCCAGCCATGCTGCGCACGGATTATCGGAGAGCCGCCGTTACACTGCATCACGATTGAACCCAATCGCTCCTGTTCGCATGGTATGGTCTGTCAGGCGGTCATCATTCAAGCCGGCGGAGCACTGGATTGAAATGTGACACTGGCGGATTTCAATCCATCAGAGCGAACTTCCAATGCGATCCGGCCGGCGCGTCGCGTCGCCTGCACCAACACCATGCACAATCCGTTGAACGCACTGCGAAAGTTGGCCTGATTCGGCTCATGGCAACTCGGATCGCCATTACCAACTCCGGCATTGCGACCACGACCCGTTACCGCAAAGTGCACCATATTGTCCGCCGTCGGAACCACGCGCCCTTGCGCATCAACAATGGCCACGGCCACCGGTACGGTATCCTGTCCATCGGCGATCATGTTGGCGCGGGTCGGGGTCAACCTGATGGCCGCAGGGGCACCGGTGGTTTCAACCACAGTGGTCGTAACGACACGGCCCTTGATATAACCTTTGGCTTCCAAACGGCCCGGCTGGTAAAGAACGTGATTCCACTGCAGATGGCGGAACTCCAGCATCGGCTTTTTGCCCAGACTCTTTCCGTTGAGGAACAGCTCCACTTGTTCGCAGTTGCTGAAACACCAGACCGGCACATTCTGGCCGGCTTTGCCGGGCCAGTTCCAATGCGGGAAAATGTGAACCAGCGGTTCTCCGCGCATCCACCAGGCTTTCCAATAATACGCGGCATCCTTGGGGAAACCGCACATATCCAGAAAGCCGAAGTTAGAATTAATTTCCGGCCAGCCGAACGGATAAGTCTCACCACGGTAATCAAACCCGGTCCAGTAAAAGCCGCCCGCCACAAACTTTCTTGTTCCCAACGGATGCCATGATCCTCCTGGAGACATGTAGCTGGTCAGATGGGCCGTGACTTTGTTGGTGTGGTATATACCCCGGCATTCGGTGTCGCTTCCAATTTCACTTCCGAAGATCATCTTGTCCGGATAGGCCTTATGCAGCCAGTCAAAATCCTGATAGTTGTAGTTGACGCCCAGAATATCTTCCGCCGCACTGGCTCCCTGCAGCCATCCATGTTGGCCCAGACCATGATTAAATGCGCAGGTCACCGGACGGGTGCGGTCATGTTTATGCACCGCCTTCATCAGTGCCGCCATCATCTCACGGCCAAATACTGTGGTTTGGATGGCAAATTCTTCATTCCACATCGACCACATAATCACACTGGGATGATTGCGATCCCGCAGTACCATGGATTCAACATGCCACGTATTGTTATATTTCTGGCCCACCCATGATTTCACCGCGATGGTGGAACCTGGATGACGATTTTCATCCATCACCACCAGGCCAAGTTCATCGCAGGCATCGTACATGGAGGGTGTCATCGGATTGTGCGAACAGCGAATGGCGTTGCAACCAAATTCCTGCAGGCGCTTCATGCGATAATACAAAATGCTGTCCGGCATGCCGATGCCGACCCCGGCAAAATCCTGATGATTGCAGACCCCTTTAAGCTCCACATGTTTTTCATTGAGGAAAAATCCCGCATTGGGTTCAAAACGCAGCGTGCGAATGCCAAATTTCTGGCTATGGCGATCCACCACTGTTCCATCGCGCAGAATCGCCGTTTCCACTGTGTACCGGTTGCGTTCTTCCAGCGACCAGAGCCGCACCGCGGGCAGCGATACTTCCTGGGTGAGTTTGGTTCCCGTGTGCAGGTAACTCGGTTCATCTTTGTTGACGGTGTCGATAATCTTACTCAATTCATCCGTGGGAATAGCCAGAAAATCAGACGGCACGGACAGACTGCTGGTGACTTCGGCCACAACCTGCCCATCCGGATCGAGAATCCGGGACTGCACCGCGCAGGATTGCGGTGCAATGGTCCGATTCGACACTGTGGTTTCAATCGTCACTTTGGCTGAAGGATTATTCAGTACGTCGGAAACTTCGCTGATGGCGTACACGCCCCAGGGCGCCACGTGCAGGTGATCGGCCACATTCAACCATACATGCCGATAAATGCCCCCGCCTTCATACCACCAGCCTTCAAAGTCCGTGGGATCCACATATATCGCCAGCAGATTATCCACACCGGTCTGCACGGCATTGGAAATATCGACGTGAAACGACGTATATCCGCCCGGATGTCGACCTACCATCACGCCATTGACATATATTTGCGCATCGCGGTACACGCCTTCAAAATAAAGCCAGATGCTTTTGCCTGTGTCGGATGTCGGCAGGGTAAACGACTTTCTGTACCACGCCGGGTACACCGGCAGAGAGCCGTGGCCGGTGTTGGCTTTGGAACTGTAGCGCCCTTCAACAATATAATCTTGCGGCAGTTGAACCTTCCGCCAGGTGCTGTCATCGCAGGACGGTAAATAATAAGTCTCAGCCCCGGGCGTACTGCCCAGTGTCACGGCCCCATAGATGCCGCCGGTTCCATCGGTGTTATGCACCAGCACCGTCAATACATTCGGGGCGTCGGTACGCCAGGCGGTGTCGAGATTAACTTGAAATGAAGAATCCCATCCGCGATGAACTTTCAACAATTTTCCGTTCAGGTAAACGGTTCCATTATCATCCACATGGGTAAATTGGATGGTATGGGACGTGTTATCCACTTGGGGTAATGTGGTTCTAAACCAGGCGTAACCGACATAATTCATCTGCGCGTTGGCGGTATCGGTGGGTTTCCAGGTGCCGGTAGATGTGTCCAGTTCCGGCTTGGTCATCATTTCCGCCTGATCCGCAGTGCCGGGGGTCCATACCCAATTGTCTATGGCAACGGTATTCTTCAATTTCAATGCATTGGGCATGGGTTTGAAACGCCAGTCAAAATCCATAAGTTCAACCCGTCGAGGGGCCAGACCATGGTTGGTTGCGTTGAGCGGTTCGGTCGATTCAAAGTCCGCCCCGATGGAATCCGCCATTGGAGCCTTGGTACAGGATGGAATGGCCGCGAGCGCCGCCGCCCCAACCCCGATTTTGATAAATTCACGTCTTTTCATTAGGAATGCACTCCTGAAAAAATAAGATTCCAAAACAACATAAGCGTCGGTGATTGTAGCGGCATATACTATTTTCTGCAAAAATTAAAACGAGGTGACCGGCCCGGCGTTGAAAAGCACTCCTCCAGCACCAGTTCATCGTGCGGCAGCAACCCTTGCGCGTGCTTATGGTTTTCGGATATTTATCGCGGACTCGCCCTTCAATGCTTTGGCCGGGATATGCCGGCGCGCCAGATGCTGGGGTAATTGTCCGTGCGGCACATGCTGCCCGCAGGTGTCGCATTGATCCGCTTTTTCAAAGCAATCCGAGCACAATAATTCGCCGGTTTTTTCAAATTCATTCAGACGTTCCCGATCCGGTCTGGGCATGGTGGTAACGAGCTTTCGCAAACGCGGCATAACCGGCAATGCGGTATGGCAACCGGTACAGGTTGCAAATTCCAACTGCTTGAGCAGCAGTTCAATTTCATGGCTGCGATTCGCGGGAATCGTTCCTTTGCCTTCGCATAACGGGCAGAGGTGCCCCAGATAGGCGTAGACGGCATCGCGAATTAATTCGCTTTTGTTTTTGACGCTGGCGAGCAAATCCGCAAGTTTTGCGTCCACCTTGAACGCCATGACCTGATCTTTAGGCATTTTTTTAGACCGTTTGTTTTTACGCATAATGCATCCTTTGAATTTGTTCATAAATAGCACCGACATCCAAAGTGGTTCGAGTACCTGTCGGGATCGGCAAGGGGCATTTTCGTCCCACCTCCCGGCGCGGTGGCGTTTTCTTGCCCGCCTCTCCGCAGCGCGGCTCCCTGGAGTGCCATCTACGGCGGATACATCCGTGTCGCCGCGTCTTGACGGCGGCGAAAACCATTCCGCCGCGCCGGTATCGCCAACCGGTGGACACACGGATTGATTCCCGGTAAATAATTATACAAGGTACTACCAGTATTCGCCACGCGGCGGCGGCAATCGGGTGCGTGACGCTTTATGCGGGTTACGGACACCGCAATAGTCTCTCCCCCGAGCACCGTGGTGATAACCCGGTGCCGTCAGCCCTCGCGCGGACCAGCGGCACCGCATGACCATGACGGTGCTCCGGGGGCATCGTGCTTGCGGTGCAATAAAACCATACCCGCATAAAGTGTCACGCATCCGCGGCAATCCGCCTTCATGATCTGAAAACAGCGGTGCGCCCGGAAAAGATGTTGGCGTTCAGGAGGTATAACCGCCCGGCAAAGTAATCCTTTCCGCCGGGGGTGCCCTGCATGGATATCACTTTTTCATCTGGCCATTGGGCTGGCCGGTGGCGAGGCTGTTGGCCCGAAGCTTGGGCAGCATGGCGGGTGAAATCGCCAGTGGAACTTTAGTCATCGCCGGATCCAGGCGGATGGCCCGTTGATAGAATTGTTCCGCAAAACGCCGGTGCCCGGCCAGATAGCTGACATGGGCCAACTCCATCCACCCCACGGCAAAGTCCGGCTTGAGCTGACAGGCCATGGCGAGGTCTTTAGCCGCCGCGTCATACGCCCGCAGCGCGACAAGGCAATTCGCGGCATCGGTCCATGCATCAACCGAACCGGGAATGCGCATCAGATACCAGCCATAGTAATGCAAAGCGCGATGATAGTGGCCCGTGAGCATGTACGCCGCGGCCAGATTAAATACAACGGAAACGACATGGGGCTGCATGGCGTTAGCGGCCGCGAGCTGCTCCAGTCCCGGTTGGAGTTTCTGCCGTTCCAGCAGGGTTGCGCCATACAACGCCTTGACAATAAAGGAGTTGCGATTGCGCCGGTAAATATAGTGCCAGAGGCGGTAATCGGATTGATAGAGTCGGCTCTGGTTAAAACTGATCACCCCGAGCACCGTCAGAATAATGGCTGAGGCCATTCCAGGAATCAGAAAGTTCCATTTTCCGGCGCGATCGGCGGCCAAATAGATCAGTTCACCGGCGAGTACCATGGGGCCGATGCAGGCCAGATACTGATAATGATCCGCGACGAAGCTATAAAGTTGGGTATAAAATGCGATGAAGCCCAGCACGGGGCCGATGGTAATGAGGTAAAACAGCATCGCGGCGAACGGGCCGCGACCGATGTAATCCTTGAGCAGCCACAGGAATGTAAACAGCGCCACGGTGGCGATCACCCAAAGGAATCCAATGGAATGGTCAAGCCCCCAGCGCGGGTAAATCATCAGGAGAGGATTTGGCCAAATCAGTTTGAAGAGATAAAACCAGAAGGCGTGGCCCGCAATCAGGAATCGTTGCGCCAATGAAAAATGCCAATCCGGTCCATGGGCACCCGTGCTGGTATGCTCAACGTGGATGGTGACCAGACCAATGATAAAAGCGATGATAAACCAGGGAATCAGATGGAGGATGATTTCGCGGTTGCGCAGGGCGTCTTTCCACCACAGAATAATCAAGATGGCCACCGGTAAGGTGCAGATGGCGGTTTTGCTCAGCAGGCCAAAGAGGAAAAGCAGCGTTGAAATCACATAAAGTTGATGATTGGAACCGGGCTTTTCCGCGGATGAGGCATGTAATGTGCCGGTGGGGCGGGGGCCGATTGCACTGAACCTAAGAAACGTAAGCAAGGCCAGAAAATAGAAAAAGCCCGACAATAAATTCTTGATTTCCGCCACCCAGGCCACCGTTTCGACCTGAACGGGATGGATGGCGAAAAGGGCGGCTACCAGCCATGCGGATCGGAGTTCCAATCGGCGCAGAATCAGCCAGAGTAAAATCGCGTTGACCGCCTGGAATAAAACATTTACCAGATGATAAGGCAGAGAATGCAGGCCCCATATATGGTACTCAACCGACAGAAAGCTGAAGGTCATGGGATAATATTGGGCCATGGCTTCGGGATGCAGCCAGAATATTTCAAATCCCCGCCAGTGATGAACGATCGGATTGTTGGTGACCCATTGTCCGTCATCCCAAAGATAAATCCCCAGTCGCAATGGATAATAAACCGCCAGCGTCAGCAACAGCAATCCGCCGATGCCCAGAATGAGCTTCCAGCGGCGCTGGTTGGCGGCGGCAACCTCGGCGGTCGCGTCTGATTGAGAAATAGCCTGCGTCGATTTCATAAGCTCATTTACCTTTATTTAATGTCCATGACCGGAAGATCGGGTTGTGTTTTGGTGATCCGCGGCCCATTGTTTCTGTCGCAGTATCAGGCTTGCAACGATCGCGTCCTGATTGGCCGCTTGCTTAGGATGATGCAACATTTGCAATGCGCGAGCCAATTGTTGATGGGTTTCAATCCGCCAAGGCTCGGGGCACAATTGTTTTCCCAGCGTGCCATGTTTAAATCTCAAGTGTCGGCCTAATTGCAGGACGGTCTGAAATTGATGTGCGGCGGCGGCGGGTTGTCCATGCTGCAATAGGCCCACCCCATAGATGAAATGTCCCTGTCCAAATCCTGGGGACACGTTGAATGTCCGGCGATAATAGCGGACCGCCTTGTCCCACCGCCCCACGCTTTGAAATGCCTGCGCCAAGCCGAAAAGAGCGTGCGTGTTGTCAGGCTCATATTTTATCGCCATCAAATAATGTGGGATGGCAAGTTGCGGATGTCGCGCCCGCACCAGCATATCGGCCAATTCCACTTGCAGGGCCGCCGATCGCGGGAGCAATTGAACCCCATGCAACAGATCGGTGTATGCCTGACGCCAGTTTCCCAGATGTTGATAGCATTGCACCAGGTGTGCAAGCGTTGCCGGCTGAATGGGTGCCAGAGATAGCGAGTGTCGATAATAGCTGATGGCCCTGGCATAATCTCCCAAGGCCCGGTAGGCATCGCCGAGATCGGAGTTTATCACGAAGCTGCCACCATGCGAAAGCTGATCGGACTGATGCAGAAGACTTAAACCGGCGTGGATTTTGCCATGTTCAAGTTCGTGGGTGCCGATATGTTCCATGGCTACCCAACTGTTGGGATAGTATTTTAAGTCATGTGTCCAGAGATGCTCGGGAGGCGTATAGGTTTCACATTGGACCCAGGTAATGGTTCCCAGAACCAGCAGCACCAGAGCGGATATGGACATGGTAAGCCGCCGGATGAGCGCCGCACGGTCAGAGGTCTCCGCCGATGTGGGGAGGTTCTCTTGGTCCGCCGGGATGTGATCGGTGGCGACTTTCAATCGCGCGTTATAAAGGTGTAATAATCCGGCGACGCCCTCAGTAATCAGAACAATAATACCGATGCAGGCCAGATACTGATAATGATCCGCGACAAAGGTATATATTTCGGTATAAAAAGCGATAAAACCCAGCAGCGGTGAAATCATCAGTCCATAAGCGGCCACCGCGACAAATGGTCCGCGGCCAATTTTTCTGGATAACGCCAGGAGCACCACTGGAACGGCAAAACCGGTAATCGGAAATATCCATTCCCAGATGGCCGGATGGCTAATGTGCCAGCGTGGATAAACAGCCATCAATGGCCAGGGCCAAAGCAGCTTGACGGGATAAAACCAGAGGTCCCTGCCCGCAATAATAAGATGCTGCGCGATGGTAAAGTGAAATTCCGGACCATTGGCCCCGACCTGGCTATGTTCAATATGGATTGTTACCAGTGCCGCGATGAAGCCAAGTAACAGCCAGGGCGTCAGCAGCAGAACATCGCGACGGTGTAGAGATCCGCGTTTCCATCCCAGAACCAGAAGCAGCACAATGGGAATAATACAGACATCCGTCTTGGCGGATAGCGCCAGAATGTAGGCCAATGTTCCCAGAATATACATTCGCCATTCACGCGGAGTCAGAAACGGTGAACCAGGCGGATGCTCGGAACGGATACCCGAGAAACGCATCCATGCGAGGATCGCCGGAAACAAAAACAGGGCGGAAAGCAAACTTTTCTGTTCCACCACCCAACCCACGGTTTCCACCTGTACGGGATGAATCGCCCAGATTGCGGCCGCGACCCAGGCGCTGCGAAGATTCAAGTTCACCAGTACCCGCCACAGCAGGATCGCGTCCACTGCCTGTACGAGAATATTTACCAGATGGTATGCAAAGGTATTGGCTCCCCAAAGATGCCACTGAATATTAAAGGCGGTAAAAACCAGGGGGTAATATTGAATGGAATCTTTGGGTTCAAACCAGATATTCCATAAACCCGTCCAATGATGCACAAAGTGATTGTTTACCAGCCAGCCGGAATCATCCCAGATATATCCCGCCGTATGCAGAGGCCAGTATGCAATCAGCGTGAGTAACAACAAGCCCAGTGCGGCCAGAACAAACGTTTTGGCCGCGGATAATCCCCCGACCCGGATCGGCGCAACGGCACCGGCCTGGGATTGGGCTTCAGGATCAGATGGTACGGATGGCACTTCAGACATACCTTATATTTGAACATAACCCGCCCGGTGTGGCAAAGTCCCGGAACAAACCCGGATAATGACTATACCGCCCGTGATCGGCATTGACATCCAGGCGTGTCGCTTTTGGTTGCAAAATCCTGCAGCACCGGCTAGGTTGCACATTGGTGTTAGTATGGTTGAAACATTATCCCAAGAATCTGCTCCCACTGGCCGGATTATTCGTCGGGCGGTGAAGTTGAGGCATCAACTGCATCAAATTCCGGAACTGGCCTATCAGGAGTACGACACCAGCGACATGGTGGCGGCGGAATTAAGCCGTCTGGGCATTCGCATGCAGCGCGGTTTGGGCGGTGGTACCGGTATTTTGGCTGAAATTGGAAACGGTGACCGGTGCGTGGCACTACGGGCCGATATGGACGCGCTTCCCGTGACTGAGGGCACCGGCGCTACCTGGAAAAGCCGTCGCCCCGGACTTATGCACGCCTGCGGTCATGATGGTCACATGGCGGTGCTGCTGGGCACGGCGGCATATCTGGCGGCGCGCTCTGAATTGCTGCATGGTCGGGTTAAATTGATTTTCCAGCCGGCCGAAGAGGGCCGCAACGGAGCGGCACGGATGTGCGAAGATAGGGTTCTCGAGTTTCCACCCGTGCAGGCGATTTTTGGTTTGCATGGCTGGCCGGAATTGGATGTCGGGCAAGTGGCGTCCCGCCCGGGAGGATTACTGGCGGCGGTGGATACGGTGACGCTTGTCGTGCGCGGCGTCGGCACCCATTCGGCGTATCCGCATAAAGGGAAAAACCCGATTCAATGCGCGGCGGCTCTGATGACGGAAATATCCTCCGCAATCACGCAGCGGATCTCACCAACCGATACGGTTGTTTTCACGGTGGGCATGTTTAACGCCGGGCAGGCCAGCAATGTGGTGCCTGATTGCGCTACGCTAAGTGGAACATTACGCACGCTTACCGCGCCGGTTCGCAAACAGACCATCAGCCTGATCCGCGAGATCAGCCGTAGTCTTGCCGCCGTGCATGGCTGCCGGGCCGAGGTGCAATTAACCAGCGGCACGCCCGCGACGATCAACAGCAATGCCGCTTATGAACTATTTGACCGCACGGCCCGCGCCGCATTAGGCCCTGAAAATGTGCATCTGCTGGATCAGCCGTTCCTGTGGAGCGAAGATTTTGCCTATTATCTGCGACGTGTGCCCGGATGCTTTTTTATTCTTGGAACCCGCCCGCGGGGGCGCAAAACCTACCCGATGCTCCATAATCCGCACTATGAATTTCCTGATTCCGCCGTGGCGGTGGGCATTGGCGTGATGTCCGCTCTGGCGATAAATTTTCTGGCCGAAAATTAAAAGCCTTACGGAGTAAGCAGCATGTCCTTCTTTTACCATTGCCGCGCCGCGCGATCAATGACCACAACGGCGATATTTCTCCTGGCGTCGCTGTGCTGCCTGCTTTTACCAACAGTCTTTGCTGTCGCCCTTACCCCTGATCAAGTTGCGGTGATTGTCAATGGCAATATCCCCGGATCATGGCAGGTGGGGCGCTATTACATGAAGGCCCGGCACATACCGGCCACGGATCTAATCGTATTGAATCTTTCGAATCATAATATCGATGACATCCCGGCGGCTTATTATACGCTGCGCATCGCCAAGGCCATCAGAGAGATTCTTCGCGAACGACATCTGGAAAAACAGATCAAGTGTCTTGTGACCACGTATGGCATACCGTTGCGGGTAGACCCGGAACTGCCCGGACCGCAGCAAATGCGGGAACGCGCCGCGATTGAAACGAATTTGCGCCATTGTGCTGAAGAACTTCGGCAAGGAATTGCCACGATGCGGTCCATGGTGCCAGTTGCGACAACACATCCATCGGCCACCGCACCGATGTCGCATTCCGAACCGGCTTCCGCAGTGACTGAACTGGCCCGATTTCGAACTGCCGCCAATGTCATGATTCATCGCTTCCAACGCCTGCCGCCCGCGACGCGGCGCGTGGAATCATCCGCATTTCTTAAGCTGTTGAAAACATATTTCGGCCCGGGCGGAGTGGCGGATATGATACACGTTCACGGTCAAAGTCTTAAGGCCATGGCGCAAGACGAAGCGCTTCAAAGCGAACGCGCCGAGGTACACGCGCAGTTATACACGTATCAGCGCCTGGCTCTGCATCGCGACCGCGCCACCAATCGCAAGCAAATGGAGCAACTGCAACTTCGGATATTCGGCATCACCGGTTTGACCGCGCAATTACTTTCCGATCAATCCTATCTCTCCCAGCATGGTCGCAGCACCGCCTTGGACAGCGACCTCATGATGCTCTGGTATCATGCCCGCCCCCCGGTTTTTCCGCATATCAATCCAGATTATCTCCCCGTGTGGCACGAATTTTCCCCTTTCCGCAGCGCCCCCCGAGCCATCATGGTGGCGCGACTGGATGGCCTGACCCCGGAAATGGTCATCGGTATTATTCACACTTCCATTGACGTGCAGCGGCGTGGCCTGCACGGCGTGGCATATTTTGACGCGCGCGGATTGCATGGCACGGATGCGTATTCGCTTTTTGACCATGACATTCGCCTCACCGCCCGGTACATCAAAAAAAATGCCGCCATTCAGGTGGTCATCAATGACACGCCGGCGCTATTGCAGGCTAAAAACTGTCCGCGGGCAGCGCTTTATTGCGGCTGGTATTCGGTGCATCATTACGTTGATTCCTGCCAATGGTTGCCCGGATGCGTAGGCTACCACGTTGCGAGTTTTGAACTTACCACCCTGCATAATCCCGCCGATACCGGATGGTGCATCAATATGCTCAAACACGGGGTGGTAGGCACGCTGGGCGCGGTGGACGAACCGTACCTGCAGGCATTTCCCAAGCCCTCGATATTTTTCCCGCTTTTACTTTCTGGAAAATTCACCCAGATTGAAGTCTATTTCCTCACCACCCCGCAGGTGGGCTGGCGCATTGCCTACGTGGGCGATCCGCTTTACAACCCGTTCAAACACGATCCAAGAATCGCTCCGGTGGAGTTGAAAAAAACGCCTCTATTTGCCAAAGCTATCAGGGAAATTCGCGCACTGAATTACTGAGTTTTTCATCAATCAAAATAGTGTCTTTTTTTTCATTTTGCATTTCTTATCCCAATATCCAGTTAAAATTATTTCTTTTGCGGATAAATTGCCGATACATTCCATGGCGAATCCCTGTTGAGATGCTCCCGGACGGCTTTGTTCGCCGTACCGTGGAGAGGTATCTCATGGAAATAGCAAGATGGAAATAAACCCGCAGACCGTATTTTTAATACTTACGTTGATCTTGGCCGTAATGGGCCTGGCGCAAGTGGTCTTTGCCCGCCTGCGCCCACATGATGGGTGGTTCCAATATTGGGCGGGCGGAAATTTTACATGCATGATAGGAGTATTGCTGCTTTCTCAGCATGGCCGCCTGCCGCCTGTTTTTTCCATTGCCACCGCCGATATGCTGGTCGTGCTATCCTGGGGTTGCTGTTGGAGTGGCTGCCGGGTATTTGCCGGACGACGACCGAAATCTATTGTGCCTGCGATTCTCGCCGGCACGGTCTTTGGGTTGCTTGCCGTGCCTTCCCCGATCAGCGCACAGCTTTCTGGTCGGCTTCTGGTGCTATCAGCGGCACTGGATATATTGGTTCTGGCGACGGGGTGGGTGACGTTGGACATCGCGCGACGAGAGCGGCTGTCTTGTGCGTGGCTGGCGACGGTGATGGCGGCAGTCATTGCGGTGATGATCGCAGTGCGAGGTTGTTGGGCGGTGGAAGAGCTGCGGCCCGGAATGCTCCTGACACAAGACCTGCTGGGTGTCTTACTGTTGCCCTCGGTTGTTGTGGTGCTGGTATGGAACATGTGCCTGACTGTTATGACCGCTGAGCGGATGCGGGGCGTGCTGCTTCGCGCTGCTAACCGCGACGAACTGACGGAAGTACTAAACCGGCGGGGTTTTAAGGCGGCGTTGTGGCGAATGCTGCGGCACAAGCACGACCAATGTCCGGGCGCACTGGTTTTAATTGATCTCGACTATCTCAAGGTAACCAACGATAGGTTCGGTCATGCCGCGGGGGATCGTCTTCTGCGCTGCCTGGCGGGGGTGGTAAATGCGCAGCTACGGACTGATGATGCGATTGGCCGCATTGGCGGTGACGAATTTGCCGTCGCGCTATCCGCAGTTGACGAATTGCAGGCGATGGAAATTGCCGAGCGGCTGCGGCGGGCCTACGCCGATGCCGCCGCTTTTATCGCCCATGATTTTGAGCCCACTATCAGCATGGGAATCGCAGTGATTGGGGACGGCGATTCTTCCATTGATGTGCTCATGGCCCGGGCGGATAAGGCCCTTTACGAGGCCAAAGCTGCGGGGCGCGGTCGGGTGCTGGCTTGGTCGGCACTTAGCGGTGTTGACAGACCGGTTAAATGTCCGGATATGGAGATTCCTGGCAACGTGCGGATAACCCCTCAATTCCCGCCGTCGGTGGCGGATTGCCGCGTCAGTGCGTAAAACGCGCAAAATGAGCGTCGCGCGTTGAAATACCCCACCGGCACCGCGCGTTGCGGTGATTATTTCGGCGATTAATGAAGAAAAATCCATGATTTCTGGAACGCTGCGCGGCGTCATCCTGGCGGGATATAAAATTATCTATACCATCGGCAGAGAATACGTCATAGCCCGTAAGCACCCCGATATAGAGCCTGACGTCAACGGTTGCTGATTTATCAGGCGGCGTCGCATTTGCGAAGCGTTTGTCGGCATGACATTGAAACGACAAGAACCTGATTGTTGGTGTTGCCGTTTGGTTTTATCGCGGTTTTATGTTCCAATATGGGACTGTAAACTTTCTGGTGCCATAATGGCGTGGCAAAATGACCGGGTAGTTAAGTCCCTTATGGAAGAGATTGGCGAATAATGCAAGGATCCTTTATGCCCCTGATATTGAATCGAAAAAGTATGCGAGCCGGTTATGTTGTTCTGGTGGTAATGGCCTTGGGGGCGGCGGGTTGCTCCTACATTCCCATGCAGCGCCCATCGGCGGAATCTCCATCTGCGGCGTCATCACCTCCGCCGTCATCATCGACGATTCCGGTGACGGCATTTATCCGGCCAGGCAAGCCGATGCATAAATCCTCGGTGACGAGTTCCGCGTATGACACCGTGATTCCGGAGGCTCCGTTGCTTTCGCCGCAAAGCGCAACTGCTGCCAACGGACATTCCCCCCTCCCCCCCATAATCCATGCGGCAGCGATTCCGGCACCGGGAACTAATATGGCGGTGGCGGCATTACTGGGCACGGTTAACGGCAAGCCATTATTTGTGCAGGACGTTTTACGACCCATTGCGTCCGCATTAAAAAATGCCGCCGCCATCAGCAAGACCAAAACATACTTTCAACAGCAGGCCGAGCAGAGCATTGCCCGGGAATTACGGGTAAAAATTGACGATATGTTATTTTTGGCCAAGGCCAAGCGATTTTTGAACAAGGATGATTTGAAGGAAGTAGCCGCCGTGGTAGCGGCGAAGAAGGCCAAGATTGTCGCGCAATATATGGGCTCGGCGCAGCTTGCAAACCGCGCGTTGGAACTGCAGGGCAATTCTTTGGATAAAAAACTTCAAGCCATTCGAGATCAGACCATCATTGGAATGTACCTCAACCGTACAGTATATCCCAAACTCGTCGTAACCCGGCGGGAGTTATGGCATTATTACATGGCGCATATCGCCAAATACACGCAACATGCCCAGGTGGATCTTTATACGATCACCTACCGCGTACTGAACCAATGGCCACGCGATCCCAATGATCCAACCCACACGCAACCACTGGCTCATCCCACGAAAGTCCAGTTGGCCGTCGCACGGCGCAAGGCCATCGCCTATTGCAATAAGCTGGAAGATGAAATCAGACACGGTGCCAACTTTGCGCTATTGGCGGAAAATAATTCCTCTGATCCGGCGGCGGATAATGGCGGCCACTGGCCGGACACCCGGCGCGGAGAACTATCCAACCCGCTGATTGAAAAAATCGCCTTTGCCCTTAAACCGCACACCATGGCTCCTCCCGTATTGATCAAAAATAAAGCCAATCCCCGTGGAGACGCCGTGGTTATCATCCGTGTGGGTGCCGTAACACCCCATCACGTAATTCCGTTTGAAATAGCGCAGGCCGGGATCGAAGAACGGTTGAAAAACCATTTGTATCAGGGCTTTATGGCCGCCTACCAGCGCAACATGTATGACACGGCCTCCGTGGCGGCAATGAGCGAAATGGTGATCACCGCCACGCGTGTGGCCACATCTCTTTATTACACGCGGTAAATCCGCATCACGCCGCCGCGCCATACAGGCTTAAATAATCTCGGCTGTCCGGCAAACCCGATATAAAGGGAAGCATTATCGCGGCTGTGGCGTGGTCCATGGAGGGTCCATTTTCCACCGGCGAAGCTGACGTAATAGCGCCCACGAGCGATGCGCCGCCGGGTATTTAGCACACCGACCCAGCAGGGAATTTCAGAAATGAACCGCGATGGGAACGCCGATAAAATGAAAGATGGCCCACGCACACACAGCCGCCAGTGAAATTAATTCAATGATCATCAGTATGCGGCACATCAGGTTGGTCCATAAGGCGGTGAATGGATCCTCCGAGTGCAGCGCGGCATGCCGATTGAGTGTATATATTCCGACTCCCGCGGCGACCGCGGCGAGGGCTCCCATGAATAGTGCTGATGGTTTTACAGCCATACCGGAATGCGGCGGGAAAAATTGCGTCAGCGCGCCAATGAGAAAAGCGGCAACGGATATAGCCCACGCCACCCAGCCGACGTGTCGCCATGTTTTCGCATTCCGCGCACTGACAGTGGTGCGTGATGTACTGTTTTCCGACATGGAGAACCTCCGCTGCGCACGCGGTACTTTTCAGGCCCGTCGCAATCCCGGTGGGTACGCAGACCGGCTCCTGCAAAAATCAGGCGTATCCACCGCCCCCTTTGGAACCATATTTTTTTCGTCGCTCCAGCGCGACTTTGGCCTGATAGCCACTTTGGCGATGCGCCTCAAGAGGATCAGCAGGCACGCCCCGGGCTTTGCGCCAGTCCGCCAGCAGCGGACGAACATCGGTTAAGAACGCGCCACGTATAATGTTTTCACTTTGCACGAGGTCTTCGTCGGCCTGACACCGGGCCAGAGCTTGGCGATCAACAAGGCAGGCTTTTGCATAGAGTTGCTGAGCGATGTCAATGGTTTGAATCATGGCTTCAATCTTGGGCTTGAGGTTGTGGCTTTGATCCACCATGTATGCGATGGGAGGCAATTGCCCCGTGCGGAAGCGGTGATTTTCAATCTCATGAAAAATCCGGAAAATTTGATAGGGGTCAATAGACCCCATGGTCAAATCATCATCGGCGTATTTGCGATCATTGAAGTGGAAGCCGCCGAGCATGTTTTCATCCAGCAACCAAGCCACAATCTGCTCTATATTGGTAGCCTGATAATGATGGCCCGTATCCACGAGCACTTTGGCACGCGGACCGGCAGCACGGGAAAAAATGGTGGCCATGCCCCAATCGGCAATATCCGTGGCGTAAAATGCCGGTTCAAAAGGCTTGTATTCCACCAGCATGGTCATGTCCGGCGGCATAGCCGCGTGTACCGCTTTAAGCGTTTCAGTGGCCCAATGTTTCCGGGCGATAATATCGGATTGACCGGGATAATTTATGCCATCCGCAAACCAGAGGGACAAATGCTTACTGCCGGTGGCCCGTCCGATCTTGACGGAATCCAGCATGTGGTCAATGGCCATCTGACGAATGGATGCAGAGCGGTTGGTAATGCTGCCCCATTTATATTCCTGATTTTGAAATACATTGGGATTAATGGCACCAATGGCAACCCCATGTCGTGCCGCCAGAGCGGCGACATCAGCCGCGTTCTGACTTTTCTTGAAATCCCACAGAACATGCACCGCGACGGTAGGGCATGAACCGGTCAGTTTGTGGATATGTCCCGCGATCTCGAGTTTTTCATCAATGTCGCCGGCCGCGGCATCCTGATAAAACTTTCCGAACCGCGTGCCGGTATCGGCAAAACCCCATGATGGTAATTCAATTTTGAACGCATCAAGGCGTGGAAAAACAATATCGGAATAAGACATAATACTATACCGCCGTTCCTGAATTTTCTATTTTCAAATCCCTGAAGTTAACATCATGGCGCTGCCGGTGCAGCCTGGGCCGAAGAAGGCTCGGGAAACATCGTGGCCGAAGTTACTTTGATCACACGCACCACAACGCCGGTGCGGCTAATGACTTCGCCCTTAACGCCTATGTACGAACCAAGCAGCTTGGATATATTGATTTTAGCTGTCGGCTCCAGATAAGCCACGACGCGACCATTTACCGGGTTCATCAGGGCGTAGTAACGTAACACGGTGCTGGTCTTAAGAGTTCCAAATGCGATATAGGGGGCCTTGGCCTGCGCCTTGGCAAGTTCCCGCTGGGACTGTTCCCATTGCTGTTGATAGGGAGCCAGTACCGCGGTAAGGGGTTTTTGCGTATGGGAAGATGCGACGATTTCCTGAATGGCAATTTGCTTTTTCAGCAGTTTGATTCGGGCGATACAGCCGTGCCGCACAAAATGAGGCACATTTTCGCTCTTCAGGAGATTCTCAAAACCAGCAAGCAACGGCTGCAAGTTGCGCTGCATAATGGGCTTATTAAACTGAATTTGCATCCGCCGATTCAAATCCGTAAAGGTGCTGTATGCATTCGAGTTAAAAGAGACCGCCGGTGCCGGCAACAGTGATTGGTTTACAGCCTTGGGGGCCTGGGCCGTCGGTGCAGGCTTCGTGGTCGTAGTGACTGCGGGTGCCGGAACCATGGCGGAACCGACCGCCGGTGTGCTGGTGATGGGTGCAACAGGTGCCGACAAGCCGGTAGACGATGAACTGGCCACCGTGGAAGTTTTTGACGCCGCCGCCGGAGTTGATGTCGTGGACAAGCCGGTACCTTTGAAGCCCGCGGGCATTTTCAGTTCCGGTGTGACATAAGTGCTTCCAGCCGGTGCGGGTGATACAAACCGGGCCAGAACATAAACGCCGGTGCCCTTGGGCGCGCGGATAATGTCGTAGGTCGGCGTTTGACCGGTGACTGAAACTGTGGCCCCGGTATTGAGCATATCCACAACGGCGTAATTACTGCCCGGCGTAAGAGCGCTGGCCGCTCTTACGTTGACAAAACTGCCGGTAACCGTGCCGGTAGTGCCGTCGGCGGAAAGTTTCACAAACTGCCGGGCGATGTAACAGCGAACGCCGGCGGGTGCCGCGAAGCGATACCATCCAGCGCGTTCACCGGTGACCTTAATAAGGTCGCCGCGGCCAAGCTGCCCCAAGGTATAATAGGACAGCCCCGGGCCACTTCGAACATTGACATCGTGCGCGTTGATCTGCCCGACGAAGGCGGTTGCGCTGATTTTTAATTTCTTCGCTTTCTTTTTTATTTTCACCTGGGAACCAGGTTCCGACACCACCGGTACGGGTACCGTCACGGCGGTGGCGGTGGTTGCCGGCGCGGTTGTGGCTGCCGGGGCGGCCGGAGCCGCGGGCATGGTTGCCGGTGCTGTGGTAGTGGCGGCGGCGCAAACTGTGGCCGCCAATGTCATGGCCAAAGCCAGACCGACCGATAGATTTCGGTTAATGATAACTGCCCGTGGGAACATGGATGACCTCCTACAGTCCTTTGTGAGGCTCAATATACAGAGTCCCTAACTTGCTTGAAGCTATCATCGACAAGCCTTATCGTCAAGGCGAATGCGACAATATTCAGCCGCCAAAATTTCCGCGTATCTGGTAGACTATAAGACAGGCGGGCCAAGGCCGCACATAAAATCATTGGTTTGGAGTTGCAGCGATGTCACAGTTCATGGGTAGCTTCTCTGACGAATCCGACGGTGTTATTCCCCTGGCGGAGGAGGCTCAGGCTCCCGCCGCCGTACCACCGTCGCCGCAACCGGTGGCCGTTCCGGCGGCGAACCGCGTTATTGCGTCTGATGTGCAGACGGTGGAACAGTTGGCCCGCGCTTACCAGGCCATTACCGAACAATTGGGCAAATACATTGTGGGGCAGACGGAGGTAATCGAGCAAGTGCTTACCGCGATGTTCTGTCAGGGCCATGTGCTGCTGGTGGGGGTACCTGGACTGGCCAAGACCATGTTGGTGAAGACGATCAGTGATGTGTTACAACTGGATTTTAAGCGCGTGCAATTTACTCCGGATCTCATGCCGTCGGACATTACCGGAACCGATGTTCTGGAAGAAGACAAAAGCACGGGCAAGCGGGCTTTTCGATTTGTACGTGGCCCGATTTTTGCCAACATTGTCCTGGCGGATGAAATCAACCGCACGCCGCCGAAAACACAGGCCGCGCTGCTCGAGGCCATGCAGGAGCATCGCGTGACCGTGGGTGAAAACACCCTGGATTTACCCCAGCCGTTTTTTGTTCTGGCCACACAGAATCCCATTGAACAGGAAGGCACCTATCCGTTGCCCGAAGCGCAGTTGGATCGGTTCATGTTCATGACCATCGTGAATTATCCCAAGCCGGATGAGGAAATTCAGGTCATGAAACAGGCGACATCGATGTATCGCCCGACTTTATTCCGCTTACTGGATGCCCCGACGATTCTGCACTTGCAGCAGGTAGTCCGTCGCGTGCCGGTGGCGGATCATGTGTATCAGTTCGCGCGTGATCTGGTGCGCGCCAGCCGGCCGCGGGAGCCGGAAGCCCGACCCTGGCTCAATGAACTGGTGCAATGGGGAGCCGGGCCGCGGGCCAGCATTTACCTGATCATGGCCGGGAAAGCGCGGGCCATTCTGCATGGGCGTATGCACGTCAATACGGATGATATTATCAATGTTGCGCATCCGGTGCTGCGACATCGCATCCTCACCACCTTCAGCGCCGAGGCTCAGGGGATGACCAGTGATAAAATTATCGACCGCCTGCTGACCGAACTGCCGGGAGTCGCGGCCTCCTGAACGCTTTTTTCCCAACGCGATGTGGCCGGGGCCTTGGCCGTGAAATACCGGAACAATAGGCGATGGAACGCAATAAATGATTATATCTCCAGCCAGCTCCGATCCGTTATCAGCAAGCATTGCTCCCCGCGCTCTATTGGATCCGAAAGTCTTATCCCAAATAAGTCGGTTGGATATGGTGGCGCGGCAGGTCATGGACGGCTATGTTCAAGGCATGCACAAATCCAAACATATTGATTTTGCCATCGACTTTGCGCAGCATCGTCAATATGTGCCCGGCGATGATGTCAAACGCATTGACTGGCGGGCATTGGCAAAATCCGATCGCTATTATATCAAGCAGTACGAAGTAACCACCAATTTACACGCCTTTATTATTCTGGATTGCAGCGGCTCAATGGCCTATCGCGGAAAGGCGGAACTTTCCAAATACCGATATGGGCAATTCATAGCGGCCAGCCTGGCTTATTTAATGCTGCACCAGCAGGATTCGGTGGGGTTGCTCACGGCCGACAACGCCATACGTGATTTCATTCCGGCGCGCTCCACGCCGTCGCATCTGATGAACATTGTCAACGCGCTGGAAGCCCGGCAGGCCGGTGGAGAATCAAGTCTGGCCGTACTGCTGCATCAAATAGCCGAACAGATTACCCGACGCGGACTGGTCATTATGATCAGCGACTTTTTTGAAACACCGGATGCCCTGGTCAGTGCGCTGCATCATTTCCGACACCGCCGGCATGAGGTGCTGATGCTGCATGTCATGGCGGATGATGAATTGAACTTCCCGTTCCGAAAATGGACCTTGTTTCAGAATCTGGAAGCCGCGGAGCATCGGATGCGGCTTGATCCCGCACTGATGCGGCGGCAATATCTGGATAATGTGCGGGCCCATTTGACCACGCTGCGTCGCACGGCCGCGGATTTGAATATCAGCTACAGCCTGCTGAACACATCGCGGCCATTTGATGAGGCGTTGTCACTGTATCTGGCCAATCGGATGCGGGGACGCCGGGCATGAGGTGCGGAGCTGACCATGTTTGAAATTCCACTGTTGCTCACGGGACTGCTGGCGGTTGGTATTCCAATCGTTATTCATCTTTTACATCGACAGAAGACGACGCCCATGAATTGGGGGGCCATGATGTTTCTTCGGCCCAGCGATATACACAAAAAGAAACGTCGCGACATTGATCATTGGCTGTTGCTGCTCTTACGCATGTTGATGCTGTTGATTCTGGTGGTGCTTCTGGCATGGCCTGTTTTGCCCGCCGGCGCGGTCAAACAACTGGGCGGTGGCGCTGCGGCGGATGTGGTGGTGGTACTGGATCATTCCCTTTCCACCGGCATTCGTGACGGAAGACAGACGGTTTTCGCCCATGAAATCAGCGTGGTAAAACGCATTGTTGCACAGTTAAGCCGATCCGATTCGCTTTCCGTCGTGATAGCCGGACACCGCCCGTACAGTCTTACCACCTTTCCCATTCCAGTCTCGGATACCGCGGCGGTGCGGCATAAGCTGCTTGATCCGCTGAATCATCTGCCCATGGGCATGGCGGGAGCCTCCATTCCGGCGGCCATCGAACAAGCCCGGCGGGTCGCGCAGCGTGGGGCCTTGATTGAAAAAGTCATTTTTGTTGTTTCAGATCAACGGACGGTTTCCTGGAAACCCCGGCAGTCCGCGGTGTGGAAGGCGGCGTATGGCGGCGCTGCGGTTCCGCCCAATCTGGCCGTATTTAATTTGTCCGTCATACCGCACGGCGTCCAGTCCGACATCGCCATCGGCCCGTTGCATATTCAGCCCGCATTTCCCGGGGTGGGCCGACGCGTCAATGTTCTCTTCAGCGTAAGCAATTCCGGTCCTCTTCCGGTGCGGTCCATTCCGATTGAGCTGATTTATGATGGTGCCCCGATGGATCATCTGATGATTCCGCGCCTCCAGGCCGGGCGCACGACCACGGGAATCATGCACCTGCGGATTCCGTCCGCGGGATCTCATTGGATGATGGTGCGCACAGGTATTCAAGATGCGCTGGCCGCCGATAATGAGTCCAGAGCGGTGGTGCAGGTATGGAAACATATACCGGTATTAATAATTGACAGTCAACTTGGTACGGTGGGAAATTTGCGCGCCAGCCGATTTCTCAAGGCCGCACTGCGGCCTTCGACCTCGCTTAGCCTGGGTTTGGCCAAACCCGTGGTGATGAGCGTCAGCGCGGCGCGGCAGGCGGATTTAAATGCGTATCAGGTGGTGATCGTCAATGACCCCTCCACGCTGCCGGAACGATTGATTTCCAGGCTCCATGCATTCGCTCGCTCCGGCAAAGGCGTCTGGTTTATTTTTGGCCGCAACGCCAATACAACGTTGGTCAATGATCTTCTGCCGCGGGGGGGATTCAGTATCGGCACGCTGGGAGCGGTTCAATCAGCGGGAAAACGGCATCCCGTCATTGTCCTGCATGATCCGAACAATCCCATGCTCCGACCATTGCGGCAACTCAAACGCAATGCGATTGTGGATGTGACCCTGGTCAAATGGAATGGATTCGCCGCCGCCAATGCCATGGAAAAAGTGCTGCTGGTCACTTCCAGTGGCGCTCCGTTGATGTTATCCGAACCGGTGGGCGATTCCGGTGGAAACGTGGTGATCTGGACCACGGGGGTCGATGGTCATTGGAATGATTGGCCTCTGCAGGCCGGAAGTTTTCTTCCGCTGGTGAATCAAACGGTCTACGAACTGGCTATGGGCGGCAGGCGGTTGACCAACCGCCAATCCATGAATCCCGGCGAACCAATTGTGTGGACCGGCCCGGATACCCCCGCCATTGAATCTGCGTCTATCATTGATCCGCACGGATTAATTCATGCCGTAACGCCGCAACTGATAACCGGCGGTCAATACCTCATTACTTGGAATCATACCGGATTGCCGGGACTTTATACCTTGTCCTTCAAACCGTCGGCGGGGCGGCCGGATAACTATTTCAATGTCAACATTGATATGACGCAATTAAATCCGGCTTTACTGTCTGCAGCTGATATGCAATGGCTGACGGGCCACCACTACATCCGCCGGCACATTAAGGTGGATCAAATAGCTTCAGTTCTGGGAACCATCAGCCATAGTTTAAGCCTCTGGCCGATGCTGGCGCTGCTGTTACTGCTGATGCTGGTGCTGGAGTCACTGCAGTGCCGGAAAATGGCCCGCCTTACACGCGCGGATGATTTGCCGGCGACGCAATTATCGGCCATGACTGTTTTAGAACACTAAACCAAGGAAGTAATCGTTGTCCAAAATGCCCCCGCAATTTCATCAAAGTCATCCGCATTTGATGCTGCATCCGGCTCTGCCGCTGTGGCTGCTGGCGGTAATTGGTTTGGGCACGTTGGCATTGATTGTGTATCTCTACCAGCAGCAGCGAGATCTGGCCGCTCCCCGGATCATTCTCTGGCTGACGATGCTGCGCGTGGGAATGCTTGCGCTCCTGGCGGTGGCGTTAATCGGCCCGGCCTTGCAATGGACGCGCTCGGAAACGTCGCCGGGCCAGCTCTGGCTGTTGCTGGATCACAGCAAATCCATGGCGGTGCGCGATGTTCAGGCGGGGGGGCAATATGACCTTCGCTGGGCCTGCGCATTGGGCTTGGTTCCCGAATATAAAGATACCCTGGATAAAAGCCTCGCCCGCCTCAGTTCGCTGGCGCAGCAACTGCGGGTGCTCAAGGACCGGCATAACCAATTCACCAATGCCTCCATGGCGCAAGCCCGCCGTCAGCGCCACGAAAGTATTGCCGAGCTAAGTGTCTGGTCCGATCGGCTGAATACCCTTGGCCGTCGGTTGGCCCGTCATGGCCGCACGAAAAGCATATCGCGTCTGCTGCATGAGGCCGGTCAGGAGGTGCGACAGGAAATGAACTCTTCCAATCCCAATGGCTCAGCACCCGATGCGGCGGTCGGGGCGTACAACGCGGTGAACGTTCAATTGCGGGACGCCTTGCAGGCCCTGCAGCGCAGCGCCACGCGGGCGGATCAGGCTTTTTTGGCGGCGCATAAATCCGATGTGGCACTGGCGGCGGCATTGCGGCATGTGGCCGGACTGACGCGATCTCAACTGGCCGTGGCGGTTTTGACCCGACGGGCGGCCAACGGTAATACGTCGATCCGGCAGTTGATGCGACGTGACAGCGTGCATATTGTCAGCTTTTCCGGAACCGCGTATGGTGTTCCATTCTCCCCGTATACAGATCCCAGGCCGGTTCTGCAAAGCGCGATGAATCCGACCGGTAACAGCACCAATATCAGCCAGGCCCTGCTGGCCGTCGCTGCCCGCATTGAACAAGGGCGGCGGGCCGATGTATTGCTGGTATCCGATGGGCGGCAGAATGAGGCTGCCGACCCGGCGGAAATAGCCCGGCTCCTGGCCATGCACCACGTAAAGACGTTTACCTTGTGCATCGGATCGGATCATGCGCCACCAGGGGTCTCCATTGATTCAGTTGATGCGCCGCAATGGATATACAAACATCAATATCTCAAGGTTACCGCGATTATTCACATGCGATCCCTGGCCGATAAGCCGGTGACAGTGGAACTTTTGCGCCACGGTCACATTGAGGCGCGGCAGGTGCTCTTAACGCATCTTGCCGATGCGTACAAATCCGTGCGGTTTAAAAATCTTCCCCCCGGCCCCGGAGTGTATGCCTACATGGTAAAAGTTCTGCCGACCTCGACCATGCGTCGTGCCGTGGCGCGGCCATTTCGGGTAACGGTGCGGCGGGACAAACTTCAGGTGCTGCTGATTGACAACCAGCCCGGGTGGAATTACCAGTATCTGGTCAATTACTTTTCCCGCAGCCGGCGGGTGCATCTGCAGGCGGTGCTGTTGCACCCCGCGGACATTACGGGCATTGCCCCGCCGCCACCGGTTGTCGCCTCACCGGAAAATCCAAGCTATTTGGCGCAGCAGCTACCGGTGGGCCGAAAAGCCTGGGAAGCATTTGATGTTATTATTCTCGGAGACATTCCGGGCGACACTCTTTCCCCGGTGGCGCAGCAGGGCATATCCTACGCGGTGCGAACCAAGGGTGCGGCACTGGTATTAATCGCCGGGCAGGAATTTATGCCGCGCGATTGGGCCAACGAGCCACTGGCCACGCTTTTCCCAATCAAGTTTACAGCAGTTTGGCCGCCCGCATTGTTAAAGCAGCAGAACAATAACGGCTTTTTGCCGACATTGACGGCCCAGGGGATACAGTCCGGCTTGTCGCGGTTGGGAGTGGATCGGCGAACTGACAGCGCCATCTGGCGCTCCATGCCGCGCTGGTACTGGCACAGCGCCTATACCCGGGCGCACGCGAACGCCCGGGTGTTATGGGCAATCGCTGGACAGGCTCATTCCAATGTCGCCAAGGCCGGGAATATCTCCGCCTTACAGGCGGCGCGGCGTCGGGCGCTATTGACCACCATGTCTGTGGGTTCGGGACGGGTGATGTATCTGGCCAGTAACCAACTCTGGCGGTTGCGTTATGTGCGGGGCTACAACGTGGAGGATGTGTTTCTGGGACAATTGCTGCGTTGGGCGTCAGGATCACAATTGCCGGCCGGTGGAAGATTTGTCCGCTTTGGTACCAATCATTCCAGTTATGACCAGGGACGCAAAGTGATGGTACAGGCCCGTGTCCTTGATGACCGGTTGTTGCCCGAATCAAACCTCCATTTTCAGGCTGTTGCCACAGCCATTGCCGCAACGTCACAGCCGACTGCCACCTCGGCGTTGCCGACAATATTTACCGCCCCGATGATGCCGCAATCTGGTGTGCCGGGATATTACAACGGGCTGATTACCGGCCTGCCCCCGGGCAGTTATCGCATCACGCTGAAAGGAGCGGGAGTGAATTCGCGCATGCTCAATGATCCTACCGCAACCGTGCGATCCTTGACCATACGCGTTAAATCCGCGGGCAACCTCGAGATGCTCGACACCACCAGTGATCCAGCGGCGATGCAGCGGATCGCCAACACCGGCGGCGGTATTGCGCTGCCCGGTCCCTTTGCTGATATTCTGGCCGATGATATGCCGCCGGTTAAACAGATTCTTACATTTCCGGAAAGCACCAGCCTCTTCGCGCACCCCCACAGCCGGTCAACGTTCTGGCTGCATGTGCTGTTTATGCTCCTGTTCATCACCCTGCTGACCGCGGAATGGCTGATTCGCAAATCCGCGGGAATGATATAGTCAGATAGGTGATCTTCCCCTGCTTGACTTTCCCGGAAGAGCAGCGTCCAGGTAGCGCCGGGACGGTGGTTGGTCATGTGTTGCCAATCGCCCGCCAATTGTTTCGCTCAATGTTCAACGAGCCACGCAACCTGTCACACACCCCGTGGCCAGGTTAGGCCATACGTTGCGGAGTTGTGAAGCCCGCCCGGACATATTGCCACGCCCCTACAACCTTTCGTCCTGATTCTCTGGCAGAAAGAAATGTTGCTGCCGTTTCTGCCCTGCTCAATGGTTTCTGGATGACCGTTCGGCCTGTAAGGATTTTTGGACCATGCCGGAGCCTTTCAGCTATACTGCATGCTTCGCGGGCGTGACCGATGAACGCCACAGATTCAGCAAGGCGGAAAAATATGGTGTGGCCAGCATTTTATGATATCGGCCTGTATCCCTTGGAACGCCTCGGCCTGGCTCGCTGGCGCAAAGAGATCATTGGCAGGGCCCGCGGACGGGTATTGGAAATTGCCGGTGGTACGGGTGCCAATTTACAATATTATAATCATGACTGTCGCTTGGTGTTGACCGATCCCAATGAATCCATGTTGCGCCGTGCCGCCATATATCGCGCCAATCTTTCTTCCCCTCGGATCATGCTTGTTACCGATGCGCAGCACCTGCCTTTTGCGCCGGCAAGTTTTGACACGGTGGTTGCAACGCTGGCTTTCTGCACAATACCGCAACCCGAAATAGCCTTTCGAGAAGTGCGCCGGGTGTTGCGCCCGGAAGGAATGCTGTTATTGTTGGAGCATATCAGGTCGCACCAGCCCTGGTTAGCCTGGATTCAGAATAAATTGACACCGACGTGGAGCCAATTTGCCGGTGGCTGCCACTTGAATCGTGATACGTTGGACCTTGCTCGAAAAAATGGCTTTACAATGACCGATATCCGTTATCGCATGAATCATTCAGTTGTCGCCGCAACGCTGGCTGTCACCCGCTGCTGAGCCAGCACGATTGTTGCCACCGAAAGGATTGTTATAGAAAATAAACCGCAACGCTTTGTTGAACTAATTATATAATATTGCAAACGTCAATATGCGTTGTATATAATGTGATGTTTGAAGTGAACAAATAACCCATTAGAAACCGGCTCGTCACGAATATCGCCTCCGGCGTCGCCTGACCCGAAAGCACGGGGCCAGTCAGCCGCATCCCATGCTTCAGACGCACAATATCCCTTATGAATTCTCCGATCGTGGCCATGCCGTCATCCGCGATTGCAGTGCAAATAGAGAAGTCATTGCGCAACTATTCCAAAGATTAAGTAGCAACTCTGTATGTTGTCCACACGTATGATTTAAGTATCACAGCAGCATGCGCCCGATCATGAAACGGGTGCCCCGTGCCAAACATCGCATGACGAAAATCGTCACTACTTTTGATTAAAATAGGAACTTTTCACGACTTTTGCCGATGGATATAGTAATCAATGAGAAATGCCAAGTCGGCGGACTTGCAGAACAGGAGTGTGTGTGTGCTGAATATTCTTACAGCGGGCTACGATCAATTAAAAGTGCGGTCGACAAGTCCGAGGAAGTGGCGTGCGGCGGCATTATTAATTACGGTGCTGGCTTGCGTTGTGCAGTCGAACCGCGGTCAGGCTCATGTGCTTGGACAGCATGGCACCTCTGCACGAACCGTTGTGTTGCTGGATCGGCATTGGCGGATAGACAAAATGCCGGGCTTTAAGCGCTGGAAACCTGCTGCGGTGTTGAATGCGTCGCAACTGTCACAGTTACACTGCCCCTGGCCAACTGGATCGTGGACCCCTGTACAATTACCGGATGATTATATTGTCGGCGGAAAATTCGTTCGGGGTCCCGGCAAATACAACTACGGAAATGGTCATGCTTTACATGGTTACCTGCCGGTGTATCCGGCGTGGTACCACCGGACGTTCCGGGTGCCGGACTCGGCGCGTGGCAAAACAATCTGGTTGAATTTTGGCGGGGTGTATCGAGATGCAGTGGTATTTATCAACGGAAAACTGG
>JAJYGE010000234.1 GCA_021785155.1 Planctomycetota bacterium | reverse complement strand
GGCCTGCTGATCTCACAACGAGTTTACTATTATTATAATTGCATCTGAGTCCATTTTATTAACCTTAATCCTCAAAATTTCCTAGCACACCCCGTAAATGCCGAAGAATCCGGTTCTTACGTTTACAAATCGCTGGCACGCTGACCCCGGCTTCAGCAGCTATTTGGGTCTCTGTGCACTTTCCCCAGTAAATCTGCTGAATTAACCGCTGATCCGATTCGGAAAGTGCAACCACCGCCTCCTGCAGCGCTAACAACGCTAAGTACTCATGTTCCAGCTCCCGGTGGCCGCAATTCCTCGGCTCAGTAACCACCTCGCGGTCGAAGTGCTTGCTGAACGCCCATTCCTGACGGTAACGGCTGAGTATCTTGTTCTGAATTCTACTCTGGATGCGACGGGCATCCGTCTGTGGCTCCAGTGCAGTCCCCCTCGCTAATTCCAGCACCGTCAACGCCACCTCCGACGCTATTTCCTCCCGCCACTGCGGGCGGCACCAGTTGCTGGGAACGCGCCATCGCCAAAGTCGCGCTACGGCTTGTCTGGCCGCGACATCCATTGCTTCTGTCATCACGTAACCAACGCAACTCAAGTCACACCTCATTTCTCGCTTCCTCTCTGCATCTGGCCCGTGAACGCTTACAATTCCTTGACCAATAGTTAGTGGCAACTGGTCGCAAGCCCGATAAATTACTCCTCTACGGATTCAGCATGACATCGAGAACCCGTTTCGTATGATATTAGTTAATATACTCGAAGAATGCATAAATTGCAAGTTAAAAACATGCTTTTTTATAAACTTCTCGTTATCGGGCGATATTCTGAGTGAATTTCGCATTATTTAACGAAATTTCAGCTATCTTTCCCCATGGCGAAATATTGCTCCGCTCGGATATACGCCAAGCGATCTGTCGGTTAAATAGTATAAAAGTTAATATACTTTATGCAAAATTAATCACACGAGGCTTCAGCAGCAACACGTTGATTTATCACGATTTTCAGCCGTGCTGCGCTGCACCAGCGTGGCGCTGGATCAACTGGTGGAAAAGCACCACCTTGGTTCGCTGGCGTATTATTATATGGGTACCGGCAACCCCGCCAATGAAGATGCCATCAGTTCCATTATTCTTGGCAACTCCCTTTTAACCGCGCGGGGAATTCCCGTGGCCGGAGAAATGGAAATTAAAAATACGCAGGCCATGAAAATTATGGACACATTCGGCGTGGGCGGCTCATTTACTGAATATTACGCCATGGATTTTACTGATGATGTCGTCCTGATGGGCCATGATGGCCCCGGCCATATTGCCATTGCTCAGGGTAAAACCAAAGTGCGACCATTGCAGGTGTATCATGGCAAGGTGGGGCGTGGGTTATCCGTGGAGATGTCCGTTAAGCACGGCCCGGTCACGCTATTGTCGGTCGTCCAGACGGCGGACGGCAAACTGAAACTTCTGACCGCCGAGGCCGAATCGGTAGCCGGACCAATTCTGGAAATCGGCAACACCAACAGTCGTTATCGCTTTGCAATCGGCGCACGAAAGTTCGTGGAATCATGGAACGCACAAGGGCCGGCCCACCATTGTGCGGTAGGCATAGGAAATATTGCGGAAAAGATCAACAAACTTGGAAAATTACTGAACATGCAAACCGTTCGCATTTGCTGAATGAATCCATTTACCCCGCCATCCTATTCATTATTGAAACGGACGCGCTGATACCGTTTCCGATGTTACCACCGCCTCCGTGGCGACAGCCGCCGGTCATCCGTCAACCTCAATTTACAGGCGCGACAGAGCGATAGAACTGTTTCACGAGATGACGTTCTGCCATCGGTTGAGGTTTGGGGTATAATTTTCGTCCGAAAGGCTTTACGGAGAATTATGATGCGTATGGCGTTGGCGAGGATACGAACGGGATTTTTTTGGGTGGTCGCATCCATGGCGCTGGTAGTTGTCGCGTTTGCCGGCGTCAACAAAGCTGCTGGTGCCGATGCCGAGGCATCGTTGCGGGCGACGGTTAATCCTAATACCGGCGTTTATACTCTGCGGGGTATTTCTCCCGCCTGGACATTCACCGGCACTCTGCCACCGCCGTTACAGGCGTTGCACCACACTATGGGAAAGGATCGCCTCGGTACATATAAGCAGGTGCGTTTTACATGGCTTTATCAGGGCAAGCTGGTATCGGGAGCCATTCGCACCTACTCATCGACTCCAGTGGCACAGTTTATTCTTACCTTTCAGCAGGCGACGGCGCATCCGCAGCTTGCGTTTCCGGATTTCACTTCTCAGCCGCGGGGGCTGCATATTCTCAGCTATCGCAATACCGCGTTTGCACCGCCCCAGTTCTCCGCGGGACAGTCCGGCACACCCTGGCTGCTTTTTGACCGTCATGACAATGCCGCAATTATTTCGCCGGCCAAACATTTTACGCTCATGACCATGCGCGGCAACGGCGTTACTCATACGCGGGTGCGATTGAATAAGCATTGTTCGGCGGTACCGGCCAAATTTCAAATTCGCAGCATCATGGTCATCACGCATGGAATCAATCATGCTTATGATATATGGGGACCGGCGCTGACCACATTAGGAGGCAAAACCCGCCTCGGCAACCAATCCGCACCTGTGCTGCGTTATCTGGGTTACTGGACTGATAATGGTGCCAGTTACTATTATCGCTTCAATGGCAAACTGGGATATGTCGGCACGATTCTGGCGGAAATCCGCTATTTACACCAGCAAGATATTCCAATTCATTATCTCGAACTTGACAGTTGGTGGTATCGCAAAGATTTTACCAATTACAATGGCGGCAAGGCTCATTTCATGCTGCGGAAATATCAGAATCAGGACTGGGATAAATTCGGCGGCACGACCCACTACACCGCAAGTCGGCATCTGTTTCCGCAGGGATTGAACGTTTTTGATCAACATGCGGGATTGCCGCTGGTGGTGCATGGGCGATGGATCAGTCAGAAAAGTCCTTATCACAAACGGTATAAGATTATCGGCATTGCGCCGGTCGGCCTCCGGTATTGGAATCACATTGCAACATATCTGCATAATAATGGTGTTGAAACGTATCTACAGGACTGGCAGAGCGACATTGCCCGGTATTCCCATTTTTTCTCCAATCTGACCGCCGGTCATGATTTTTATCACAACATGGCCGCCGGCATGGCAGCGCATGATGTGACGGTGATGTATTGCATGCCGCTGCCGTGTGAATTGCTGGAATCATCGGCAATAAATAATGTTGTGGCCACGCGCGTCAACGACGATAATTTTATCCGCCCGCGATTTTATGCCTGCCTGTTTACATCGCGTCTGGCGAGCGCACTGGGCCTTTGGCCCTGGGATGATGTGTGCATGTCCTGGCGAAGGGACAATGTACTGCTGCAGGATCTTTCCGCGGGGGTAGTGGGCTTTGGCGATCCGATTGGTAAGACCAATGTCGCCAACCTGATGCGCACCTGCCGCAGCGATGGTGTGCTCATCAAGCCGGACGTGCCGATTGTGCCGATTGATCGTGCGTATCTTAATGGAGCGCGGCACGTTCATGCCCCGATCATCGCCCGAACATATACCGATCAGGATGACGTTAAAACATCTTACGTGTTCGCATTCGCGCCGGCGCGGCGGGATATAAACAGTGTACGCTTTTCCGCACATGATGTTGGCCTGCACGGAGCGATGTATGTTTATGACTATTTCACCGGAACTTGTGCCATGATCCCCGCCGGCCAGAAGTTTACCGGTGCGTTAGGTGTAGATAACGCGTCTTATTATGTATGTGCATCACCCGGAGCAGCGGGCATTGCGTTTATGGGGCAACGCGGAAAATTTGTGGGTACGGGGCGGGCAAGAATTCCATCACTGGCGAATCTGCCCGGGGCCTTGATGGCGTCGGTCGCGTTTGCGCCCGGCGAGGATGTTGTCACACTGCACGGCTTTGCGCCTTTTAAACCGGCGGTAACGGTGCATGGGGGCATGGCCGGAGCGGTGTTATATAACCCCGCAAATCGACATTTTGTGGTGCGCGTTTCACCTTCCATTACCGCACCGATGCGGGAACTCGATGGCAGCGTGGTAAAAGAAGTGGATGTGGTTTTCACACGACCGCATTGAAGCCGTGTGCACTGTGGAAGGAGCCGGCTCTTGAAAATGTGGTCTGGCCGCACTCGTGAAATAGCACAATGCTTCGACCGCGCCTTGACAATTGGTCCAAGGGAGAGAACATAGCGGTATCTGAATTAAGACATGGTGATGTACAATAATTACAACCATGGCAGCTTGAAATCAAGGAAACGAGGAGTAACATTATGGCAATCGGCGCAATTCCATCAGGCTCGGCGGGGCAGGTTCCAGCGGGAACCGGTGAGCGGACCTATCGCGGTCCGTTTGCCATCATGACCATCCTTTTTTTCATGTGGGGATTCATGACCGTCTGGAATGACATTCTCATTCCTCGCTTCCGGGAAGCGTTTACACTCAATTATTTTCAGGCCATGCTCATCCAATTTGCATTTTTCGGGGCGTACACGTTTGGCTCCTTGATCTATTACTTGATTTCCATGTTCTGGGGCGATCCGATTAACCGCATCGGCTATAAGAATGGCGTGATCATCGGACTGCTCGTTGCGGCGGCGGGATTTATGCTTTTTTATCCGGCGGCGATATTAATATCCTATCCATTTTTTCTGGTCGCGTTGTTTATTGTGGGCATTGGATTCGCCATGCTGCAAATTGCCGCCAACCCGTACATTACTATTTTAGGGCCGGAGCGCACCGCTTCCAGTCGGCTGAATCTCTCGCAGGCTTTTAATTCCTTCGGCACCACCATCGGCCCGATTATCGCGGGCTGGTTGATTTTCAAAGTGTTTAATGGGCCGGGAAGTCATGGTGCCCAGTCGGTGAAGATTCCGTATCTTTGCGTGGGCGGTGTATTCCTGATACTGGCGGTCTGTTTTATGTTTGCCCATTTGCCGAATTTTACGAATACCGAACACGTCACACGCGGCGCTGGGGCCTTAAAACACCCGCATACCGTACTGGGGATGGTCGCCATTTTTATGTATGTCGGCGGTGAGGTTTGCGTGGGCAGTTCCATTATCAATTTTCTGAATCTGCCCAAGCTCGGCGGACTAAGCCATGAAGCGGCCTCCAAGTTCCTGGCATTTTACTGGGGCGGATTGATGATTGGGCGTTTCATGGGGGCATTCGCGTTAAGCGATGTCCGAAAGTGGCTGCGAAACACGATTGTGGTTTTGCTCCCGGTGGCGGCTTTTATCACGATCTGGGTGCTCTCCGGGCAGGCGAACGCACTGCACTATGGTGTGATGCTGGCGGTGATGCTCGTGGCATTTTTTCTTGGTTCAGCAAGCCCACAGCGGATGTTGGCGTTGTTCAGCTTCATTATTATCGCCCTGCTGCTGACGGGTATGTTGTCCGCCGGCGCTGCGGCGATATGGGCCATACTGAGTATTGGTCTATTTGATTCCGTTATGTGGTCCAATATATTCGCGCTGGCCATTGACGGACTGGGAGCTTTAAAAAGCCAAGGGTCGTCTCTGCTTATTATGGCGATTCTCGGCGGTGCGCTGATGCCGCCATTGCAAGGTATTGTCGCCGACCATATCGGCATTCAGTTCTCATTTATTGTTCCGATGATATCGTATGTGTATATCGCCTTTTATGGCTTGTATGGCTATCGTGCGGGCAAATCCGATTCCACCACGCCCGTTGAGATTTCCAATGGCGTTCCGGCGCAAATCGGGGGAATCTAAAGAGGAAATTCCGTTGAAGAATGCCGGGCGTGCTCTGTATCGCGGGAAAAAGCTGAAACCGGCGTTTTTTCACTCCGAGGCCGATGTGGTGGCACGGAAACTTATTGGCGTGATTCTGGTGCGAACCATTGCCGGTGTGCGACGTGCGGCACGGATTACCGAGACGGAGGCGTATGTAGGCGCGCATGATCTGGCGTGTCATGCCTCCAAAGGTCGCACAAGGCGCACGGAAATTATGTTCGGTCCGCCTGGATATGCTTACGTATATTTGATTTATGGCATGTATCACATGCTCAATATTGTCACCGGAGAGGTGGGTGATCCGCAGGCCGTACTGTTGCGCGGAGCGGTGGCGTTGCATGGGTGGCACGTTGATCTTTCCGGTCCAGGTCGGCTGGCGCGGGCATTTGCCATAACGATGGCCGATCGGGGATTGGATATGACGGGAGACGATTTGTATCTCATAAAGAACCATGAGAATAAGCCCCGGATAATTACCACACCGCGCATCGGCATAGACTATGCCGGGGAATGGAAACATGCGCCGTTGCGGTTTGTGGATGAGGCGTGGCACCGGCAATCAGAAGGGCTGGTCTAATCCGTGGACCAGTCGCGCGGCACGGACCGTGTTTTTCAGAAGCATCGCGACGGTGACCGGGCCGACCCCGCCGGGGACCGGGGTGATCCATGCGGCGACTTCTGATAC
>JAJYGE010000184.1 GCA_021785155.1 Planctomycetota bacterium | reverse complement strand
TTGGATGACGGAGACTGGATGATTGAGGTAACGATGATCGAAACCGGTGAGAAGGCGGAGTACCGCTGGACGCACCTGAGCGATGACCCGGAGGCGCACTGATGTATGCGGTCGCTTTTGACCTGGCAGTGGACGACAACCGAAAAGCGTTACCCGAAAGGCGTGACACAGGCTTACACCGAGATTGGCGCGGTTCTTGGGGAACATGGCTTTCGCCGTGTGCAAGGTAGTCTTTACGTCACCGACGACGAGAACATGGCGAATCTGTTTCTCGCCATACAGGCGCTGCGCACCCGGACATGGTTTCCAAAATCCGTGCGCGACATTCGCGCCTTCCGCATCGAACAGTGGTCGGACTTCACCGCCGTGGTGAAAAGCTAATTTCCAACAGCGTCATGAGCGGTGAGCCATTATTTGAATAATGCGGTAGACAGTCAAGGGTATCCTTGCATTGAATTTGAGGACTGGTATCAAATTGGTATGTCATGTTACATGGCCGCCATGCCTCGTCACCTCGTCAAAAATGCTTAAGGCGGCCGGCAAAATCGCTGCATTCGAAGAATAAATACACTCTTTTCGGGCTATGGTGATACATTGCTGATTGGGAGCGGTGGCGTAAACAGGCCTTTTTTGTTGACAAAAACCTGTTATCAGTTGTGCCATCAATTCCCGCGACCAGTATAGTTGCGTGAATCAATAAACATAAGGGATTAAAATGGACGATACCAAAAACCTCTGCCCGCCGAAATATTTGTTAGCAATTGAGGCGGACACGCGAAAAATTGAATTCAAAATGGCGAGTGAGCCACTGGTCGGTTCATTGCTGAGAACACTGGCAGCCTCAAAAGCAAAAGGACGTTTTCTTGAATTAGGAACCGGGACAGGGCTATCGACTGCATGGCTCCTAGATGGCATGTGCTCGGACTCAACGCTTGTAACCATGGACAATGACCAGACGCTGCTTGATGTGGCGTATCGCCACCTTGGTAGCGATACACGCTTACGAATCGTTTGTGAGGACGGGGACGAGTTTGTTAAATCATTGTTCTCATCCGGGGAGAAATTTGATTTCATCTTTGCGGACACATGGGCTGGAAAATATCGGTTTATCCAAGAAACGCTTGACCTGTTGAATCGACATGGGCTGTATGTCATTGATGACATGCTACCCCAGCCAAATTGGCCGGAAGATCATCCGCCAAAGGTGGAAAGTCTGCTCGCACTCTTGGAAAAACGTAAAGACTTCTTAATCACAAAAATGGCGTGGTCATGCGGTGTTGTGATTTGCACCAAAATCTAATGCGTCGTTCTTGGACAGCGGAAAACGAGTTGGATCAACCATTGGCACATGGCCTGCATTTCATCCGCGCTTGGTATTTGTAAATGGGCTTTGATGTAATTGACTTCAATCTAAGCATGTTGGCAATTCAGGGCACTCCACAAAACCATTTAAGCGTTGCATGATTGAAAGAGGATAGAAGTTTTGACGATTCTTCAACTCCCGGCGCGGCGGGAAACCAAAGAGGGACACGCCAATTGCTTCGGGAGCCGGGTTATAGAACTACGGATAACGCGGATTTTACGGATTGCACGGATTTTCTGAGGGAGTATTCCAAAAAACGCCACGTAAAAATCTTTCCACGCTTTGAGAAATTGGACGGAATGCAGCACAGAATTAGCCCACAGCTATCACCAAAATAGTCACATCGTCCATCTGCGCTCCGCCCTGACGCCACAATTCGACTGCGCTAAGCAACCGCTGGGCAACAACGTTCGGCGGTTCTTTACAATTTGCCTCCAGCATGTCTTGTATACGCTGGCGACCAAAAAGTACCCCATCCGGCGAGGCTGTTTCTGAAACGCCGTCGGTGACTAATATTATCCGATCACCCGAATTTATCGGCACCACTTTTGATGTCCATTGTGTCGGGGTAACCAAACCCAGCAAGCCGCCTGTCGAATGCAGCACTTCCACCGGCCCGTGGGCCCGCACGAGGTAACACGTCTCGTGACCGGCGCTGGCATACTGAAGCGTTCGTCCGGCCGAATTCAGCCGCACCAAAATGATTGATGCGAAATCCTCCTCCAATGCCACCTGGGTAAAGCCCGCATTCATCATGGTCAGTCCTTCAGCCGGATCCGAGGTTCGTGAGACGGCGGCAATAAATAGCGTTTTGAGCATTGCGGCACTTATCGCCGCCGGAACCCCATGCCCGGAAACATCCGCCACACACGCGATCAGTTCCCCGCTGGAGAGCATCTGAAAATCGAAATAGTCCCCGCCAACGATCGCCGCCGGTTTGTATTCGCAGGCGATTTGCTCGCTTCCGGTTGGAACAACTGGCAGCAGGTGCTGCTGAATGCGCCGGGCTTTCGCAATGCGCTGGCGATCCTCGCGTTGTGCGCCGCCCAATGCCACGCGCATGGCATTGATCGCCGACGAGAGAACGGCCATCTCCCGACTGCTGTGAATCTCCAAAATGTCCCCATCAAAATCTCTCCTGCCAATACGGTCAACTGCCGCCACCAGCCGCTGTAGAGGCTGTGTCACTAGCCTGACCAGGACCATACTCACAACCACGGTGATTGCAATACCCACTGCCGCAACCACAGCCAGCCAAAGCAGAATTTGATCGCGAATTCTGCTTTCGAGACCCGCAACGCTTTCGCCAATGTACAACTGAATGTCGCCCTGTGATACATCGGCGACCATGATCCGTTGCGCCCCCGCCAACGCCTGATGGGTAGGCGATCGGGCGCCACGGCGCACCGCCGCATAAAACCTCCCGGTCGCCGGCCTGGCAATACCGCTCTCGAGAACCGCGGTACCCACGCGCACCACGATGTAATGACTTAGTGGAACCGCAGTGCCTCGCATCAAACGGGATGCGGCGTTGACATATTCTTGTATCTCAGGCAATCCTTGGCCGCGTAATTCCGCAACACCGTCCAAAATCACCGCGGCTTGGTCATGAAGTGATTCGTAACGATCTTTAAGACGCTGATGTACCTCATGGAGATATAGAAACATTAAAAACGACAGCAAGCCAATCCCCAGGATCGTATTCACTGACCAGAGGAGGCGGTGGCCGATGCTGCGCGGTTGGTTTGGCTCTTGTCCGTGTGCCAACTTCATGTGATCGCTCCGTTGGTAACCCTCCCACATTACCCTAGGCGAATCACGGCTCGTTGTCCATGTCCGTTTCCGGGACGGTGGCGGCTTCATTGGTGGTTGGTGCGGGTTGCGAAGCTTTAATGGATTCCCAGTCTTCCATGGTGATTAATACTTCGCTGGCCTGACTGCCCTTGTACGCACCGACGATACCGGCGGCACGCATCTGATCAATCAGACGGCTGGCGCGGGAATAGCCAATGGTCAATCGGCGCTGCAATAAACTAACGGACCCGCGGCGCGTTTCAATAATAATTTTCACCGCTTCATCGAAAAGCGGATCTTTTTCCGCTTCATCCAACCCGGCTGGCGCGCCGATCTGCATAAGTTCGGGATGGAATTCCGGTTGGGCGATGTCTTTAAGAAACGTGCAGATACCTCTGATCTCGGCATCTTCCACAAAAGCTCCCTGTCCGCGCAACAGCGCTCCGCCATTGGGCTTGAGCATCAGCATATCGCCCTGACCTAAAAGCAGTTCACCGCCCGATTGATCCAGCATGATGCGTGAATCGAGTCGGGAGCGGACCTGGAAGCAGATTCGTCCGGGCATGTTGGATTTAATTAACCCCGTGACCACCTGCGCTTCGGGGCGCTGCGTGGCCAGAATTAAATGAATGCCCACGGCCCGGGCTTTTTGCGCAATGCGAACAATATGGCCTTCCACTTCCTTGCTGGTCATCATCAGGTCGGCCAGTTCATCAATGATGATCACGATGTATGGCAAATGAAATGGAATGCGGGCCTCTTCTTCCGGATTGCTGGGCTGAAAACGTTCGATAATCTGTTCGCGGGATAACTGGTTGAACTGCTTGATGTGCCGCACGCCCGCTTCCGAGAGCGTTTCATAGCGTTCATCCATTTTCTGCGTGGCCCATTCCAGCACACTTTCAGCCTTGCTCATGTCATCAATAATCGGAGCCATAAGATGCGGAATCTGCCGATAATCCTGCATTTCAACCATTTTTGGATCGACCATAATCATTTTGACATGATCGGGCCGCTGCGTAAGCAGCAGGGTCATGATAATGGAATTAATGCACACGGATTTACCGGAGCCGGTGGTGCCGGCAATCAGCAGGTGCGGCATTTTGGCCAGGTCTTCCACCAGCGGATTGCCGGAGGCATCTTTGCCGAGGCACATGGGAAGAGCCATTTTAGATATGTCTTCATGTGCCAGTTGCATGAGTTCCTTGAGCCGCACTTTTTCCTTATCCAGATTGGGCACTTCAATGCCCATGGTGGATTTACCGAGGATATTGTCGATGCATCGCACGGGTGGGCTTTTTAGCGCGCGGGCAATGTCTTTGGATAACGCGCCAACCTGCGAGCTTTTAATGCCGGGAGCCAATTCCAATTCATACAGCGTCACCACCGGACCGGTGTCAATCGCCACCACTTTACCGTCGATGTTAAAACTTGTGAGGCAGGATTCCAGCACCTTGGCGTTTTGCCGGACGGCTTCTTCCTGCCCTTCAGTGTTGGCCGGTTCAGCATCTTCCAAAAGATCCAATCCCGGCAGGCGATAATTACCCAAATCCTGCTTTTGCACCGGCGGCGTCTTAAAAGGCAGGAGCATATCCGCGACAATGGGCTTGGGTCGCCGGACCACCACCGGAGCCGGTTCCGGTTCTTCGGTTCCCGTCTTGGAATTAGCTGTCGATTTGCCTTCGGAAACATCTGGAGTTTCAGTTTTTTCAACATTGGCCGCAATGGCAGCTAAACTGCCGACATTCGCCGTTGCGGCGGACTTTGAAAGCGTCGTGCGAGGATCGGGCTTTTTCCGGACATTGGGCGTGGGCTTGCGGGAAAATATGCCCCGGAACAACGCCCCCAGCATTCCAAGCAATCCCGTCGCGGCAGCAGATGCGGCATCGCCGGCAGAGTCGGCAATTTTTTCGTGCGGCACTTTTTGCCAGGTATGGCCAATCCAAAGCATCAGGGCGATGACAATTTCATCCGCCGCCAGTAGCAACCCTATGACCAGTCCAACCAGTAAAATAAGCGCTGAACCAGCCGTTGAGACGTGCAATTTAAGAAAATGTCCAACCGCCGCACCCAGTATTCCGCCAGGGCCGGCCGGCAAATTCCGCCCCCAACCCAGCAGGTTCGCCAGACCGCTGGCCACTACCAGCAACACCGCTCCGCCGATAAGCCGAAAGGCCGCCTGCGTAAGATTTCCGCCAATGCTCCAGACCATTAGAATCGCCGCGATCATGGCCATGGCCACCCAGGTTCCGGGTCCGAGGTTGTTCATCAGTAAATAACCGATGGTTGAACCTACCGGGCCACACCAGTTTTGCACCGGAACGGCTTGCGTGTGGTAGACCGGAGAGCTTGCCAGCATGGTCGGATCAGAGGGGTGAAAAGACATCACCGCCAGCATGATAAACAACCACGCCGCCCAACCCAGCGGAACCAGGCATAAGCGCATAACGCGCTGGTGTCGCGGCCCAGATTTGCTTGCCATGATAAACCTCGACTTCCAATGTCTTTGGGCCAAATTCAATACCAGCCCATTCACCCCCGCCATCCAACGCGGAGTACGCCGCATATTCTACCGCGCATAGCGGCATAAACCAGCATGTTTTCACCCGTGCCGCGTCGTGGAAGCCACGGAAAGGGCGCATGGGCGTGAAACGCTATGACCGCCTCACCAAGGAACGTGAATTGGTCATTCGGCGCTGTCTTTGCGATAATGGTGTTCCCATACTAGAGCGGCACCTTGCAAGACCAGGTCGGGAATAAATGAATCCACCAGTCCGCTGTTACCGAAAACGCGCATCGCGTCGCCACCGGTGGCCACAACATGCGGCCAATGGCCGAGTTTTTCGGCGTACCGTTCCAGCAGATAACCCGCCGCACCCCGGGTTGCGGCATACGCGCCAAGATTCAAAGCTTCCATGGTGTCGCGGCCAAACGGTTCCTGGGGCAGATCTAAATTTGCCAACGGCAGCAACGCTGTGCCGGTATGCATGGCTTTGGCCGCCAGCGCCAGGCCGGGAGCAATGGCGCCACCAAGAAAAATCCCGTCTGCGTCAATGCAATCCACCACCAGAGCGGTTCCTGCACTGATAATGGCACACGCTTGCTCGGTATTGACATGCGCGCACAGTGCGCCAAGCAGACGATCTACACCCACTGTGGATTCATCGTTGAGGCTGGTCTGCAATGGAATTTTCAGATCCACACCGACAATTTCCGGCGTCATGCCGCAATGATTGTTAACCAATTCCGCCACCCGGCTGGTCCACTCGGGTGCCACGCTCGCGAGCACCACCCCATCGGGCTGCCGCCCCTCATCGGATATGCCGGCGCAAAGTTTCTCAAGAT